>CAIPLJ010000001.1 GCA_903865885.1 uncultured Actinomycetes bacterium
CAGCGATTAAATCATCGAGTGATAGCGGTTCTGCCATCTGTAGTGGATCAGAATCTTGAAGACGTGAGAGGTTGATAATATCTTGTACTAGCCCTGTGAGGCGCTTAGCCTCTTGCTGCATTCGTGATGCATATTTTTCAACAGCAGCAGGTTCATCTTTGGCTGAGAGAACCGCTTCGCTCAATAGCGACAGTGCGCCAATAGGTGTCTTGAGTTCATGAGAGATATTTGCAACAAAATCGCGCCGTACTTCGTGGACGCGTTCTGCTTCGCTCTCATCACTTAGTAAAACAAGTATCTGTAAATCTTTCTCCAGTGAAATTACCTTCACGGTAAGTTCGCGAACACCTTCACCAATTGGGCCGCGTGGTACTTCTATTTTTCCACTCTGTGTAATTCCTGTTCGGCGAACTACTCGAATGATTGCAAGAAGTTCAGGACTGAGTAGTCGCCCATCTTTGATGACGTTGAGTTGTTCTACACCAGGAGATGTAAAGAGCGCGATATCGCCAGGAGCAAGAAGGAGTACATCTTGATCTAACTGTTCAAGGACGTCGAATAAAATAGAGGGGGCTTCGCGAGGGGGTGATTCCTCAGATCGACGAAGCCACATGTTGTAAGAGTAATGGCAGAAAACGCCTGTTTACCGTGCGTTCATACCGATGATTTCCATTATTCACCGAACCCCCCTATTTTTGCCCCATGGCACTTATTCGTTCAGTCTTCCAAGAAGAGCTCGATGGCGTATCACAATCACTCGTTGATCTAGCGAGCATGGTGACCGAGTCGATGAAGAAGGCGACTGAGGCGTTACTTGCTGCCGAACTTCGCCTAGCCGAAGACGTTATCTCTGCTGATGAAAAAATTGATAATTACCAGCACGAACTCGATAGCCGAATCATCGACATCATTGCCCGCCAGCAACCTGTTGCATCAGATTTGCGTGCGCTCATCACCGCACTTCGCATGAGCGCAGACCTTGAACGTATGGGCGATCTTTCACACCACATTGCAAAGATTGCTCGACTGCGCCATCCAGATTCTGCAGTTCCTCAGGAACTCCACGATTTAATTCGTCATTTAGGGGATGCCGCCTCCAAGATTTCCGAAAAAGTTGGAACTGTCATCGAGACCCGCAACACGGCCATGGCTCTTGAATTAGAGAAAGATGATGATGTCATCGACACTTTGCACCGCGAATTGATCGGCAAGTTAACTGATGGTTCATGGGATAAGGGCGTTGCCTCAGCAATTGATATCACGCTACTTGGTCGTTACTACGAGCGCTTTGCAGACCACGCGGTCTCCGTCTCTCGTCGTGTCTACTTCTTAGTTACCGGCGAATTCGCGCAAGGTTAATCTTTCAAAATACTCGCGGCTGAAGTAGAGTCGCGAGTATGACATATACCCCAAGCCCTGCAGATAAATTCACCTTCGGTCTCTGGACTGTCGGTTGGCAAGCCCGCGATCCATTCGGAGATCCAACGCGTGAAGCTCTCGATCCGGTTCGTACTGTTAACGAACTTGCAGCGCGTGGTGCATATGGTGTGACATTCCACGATGATGATCTCTTCCCATTTGGCTCAGATGATTCAACGCGCCAAGGACATATCGATCGCTTTAAGAAGGCACTTGCCGATACAGGAATGAAAGTTCCGATGGCAACTACCAACCTCTTTAGCCATCCAGTATTTAAAGATGGCGCACTCACAAGCAATGACCGCGATATTCGCCGCTTTGCCATCCGCAAGGTGATGCGCAATATCGATCTCGCAGTTGATTTAGGCGCAAAGATTTATGTTTGCTGGGGCGGACGTGAAGGCGCTGAATCTGAAAGCTCAAAGGATGCCTATGTAGCACTTGAGCGCTATGCGGAAGGATTTAACAGCCTAGGTCAGTACGTTATCGATAAGGGCTATGACATTAAATTTGCAATCGAACCAAAGCCAAACG
>CAIPLJ010000002.1 GCA_903865885.1 uncultured Actinomycetes bacterium
AGGTGATGACGCGCCTTGCGCACATCTGCCTCTGTAAAGCCACGAAGTGATGCAATCTGTGAGTCCGAGAAACCGTGACTCGTTGCATGTCGCAATCTCGCGATATCGAGTTCGCCGGGAAGAGCGATATCACGTGCAACCTGGTTGATAATTTCTAGTTGGCGTAAATACCAGCGATCTATTTTGGTCGCTGCATACACTTGCTCCATCGTGGCACCTGCCCACAACGCCTTCTGCACTTGTTGTAATCGATACTCGGTTGGCATCTTCATCGCCTCAAGCAGAGAGTTTTTCTCGCCTTCAGAGATATCTGTAGGGAAGGTAAATATCGCCTCTTTACGTTCGAGAGAGCGCAGCGCCTTCATGAGAGCTTCTGGGAATGATCGGCCGATTGCCATCGCTTCGCCAACGCTCTTCATCGTTGTTGTCAGACGAGGATCTGCATCTTGGAATTTTTCGAATGCAAATCGCGGTGCTTTCACGACTATGTAATCAAGCGTTGGTTCAAATGATGCTGGAGTCACCTGCGTAATATCGTTCTTGATCTCATCGAGGGTATAACCAATAGCTAATTTGGTCGCAATCTTTGCGATAGGAAATCCCGTTGCCTTAGAAGCTAGTGCGCTGGAGCGCGATACTCGGGGGTTCATCTCAATGACAATGATGCGCCCAGTATCAGGATTGACTGCAAATTGGATATTGCAACCACCAGTATCGACGCCTACTTCGCGAATAATTGCTATCGATAGATCGCGTAGCTTCTGATATTCAACATCTGTAAGCGTTAATGCGGGGGCAACGGTAATTGAATCCCCTGTGTGAACGCCCATTGGATCAATATTTTCTATACTGCAGACGATGACGACGTTATCTGCTCTATCGCGCATAACCTCGAGTTCATACTCTTTCCAACCGATGATTGATTCTTCGATAAGAACTTCAGAGGTCGGGCTATGACGTAAGCCAGCACCTGCAATCTGGCGCAGAGTCTGCTCGTCAAATGCGATGCCAGAACCAAGTCCGCCCATCGTAAATGAAGGTCTAATCACAACTGGATAATTCAATTGCAACACCGCACCCATGACATCATCCATTGTGTGGCAGATGATGCTGCGAGCAGATTCTCCGCCAATCTTCTCAACAATCGTTCTAAATATTTCACGATTCTCACCTCGCTCGATTGCTGCTACATCTGCGCCAATTAACTTCACTCCATAACGATCGAGCGTTCCAGCTTGGAAGAGTCCGATTGCAGCATTAAGTGCGGTTTGGCCACCAAGTGTTGCAAGAACAGCATCTGGCTTCTCTCGCGCAATAATGCGTTCGATGAATTCTGGAGTAATTGGTTCGATATATGTTGCATCGGCAAATTCAGGATCAGTCATGATTGTCGCTGGGTTACTGTTAACAAGAATGACGCGGATTCCTTCGGCGCGCAGTACTCGACAAGCCTGAGTGCCCGAATAATCGAATTCGCATGCTTGTCCGATGACAATCGGCCCAGAACCGATGACAAGAACGTTCTTAATTGAAGTATCGCGAGGCATTAGTTAGCTCCAACTTTTCTCGGATATTTCTCCATCACTTCAAGAAAACGATCGAAGAGATAGGCAGCATCATGCGGACCTGCAGCAGCCTCCGGGTGGTACTGAACGCTGAAAGCACCGCGTTCAG
>CAIPLJ010000003.1 GCA_903865885.1 uncultured Actinomycetes bacterium
GGGGCGGACGTGAAGGCGCAGAATCTGAAAGCTCAAAGGATGCCTATGTAGCACTTGAGCGCTATGCGGAAGGATTTAACATCCTAGGTCAGTACGTTATCGATAAGGGCTATGACATAAAATTTGCAATCGAACCAAAGCCAAACGAACCACGTGGAGATATCTTCTTGCCGACAATTGGCCACGCACTTGGATTTATCCAAATGCTCGATCACCCAGAGATGGTTGGCCTCAATCCAGAAGTTGGCCACGAACAGATGGCAAACCTCAACTTTGTTCATGGAATTGCGCAAGCGTTGTGGCAGAAGAAACTGTTCCACATTGACCTTAATGGTCAACGCGGACCTAAGTATGACCAGGACTTCGTCTTCGGCCATGGCGATGTAAAGAGCGCATTCTTCCTCGTCGACCTACTCGAGCGTTACGGATATGCAGGACCTAAGCACTTTGATTACAAGCCTGTACGCACCGATGGTGATTCAGGAGTCTGGGCATCTGCAACATCGAATATGCGTATGTACTTAGTTCTCAAGGAGCGCGCAGCTGCATTCCGCAAGGACCCACGTGTTATCGCTGCGATGAAGGAATCAAATATTCCTGGACTTTCTGAGTCAACTCTTGCTGCAGGTGAGACATGGAAGGATCTTGCAAAGGATTCATTCGATGCTGATGCTGCTGGAAAGCGCGGATATGGATATGAGATTCTCGACCAACTCGCTATGGAGCATTTGATGGGCGTAACCGCTTAATCTCATTAGACTTCACATATGCGTTTGGGAGTTCTTGATGTTGGTTCCAACACCATACATCTACAAGTAGTTGATGCACACCTCGGTGCGCCTCCAATTCCCAACTCTTCTCACAAATCCATCATCAAACTCACCGAGTATCTCGATGAATCTGGTGCGATAACTCCGCTTGGCGTTGATCGCATTACTGCATCTATTTCAAGCAATATGAAAGATGCCGCCCATCTCAATATTGATGAGCAGCTTTCTTTTGCCACATCTGCAATTCGTGAAGCGGTAAATTCTGACGAAGTGATTGCTCACGTCAATCAAAAGTGCGGAATCGATCTTCAGGTTTTAAGTGGAGAAGAAGAGGCGCGATTTACATTTTTGGCAGCACGTAGATGGCTCGGATGGTCTGCTGGTGATCTCTTAGTACTCGATATCGGAGGCGGTTCGCTTGAGATCGCTCGTGGGCCAGATGAAGATCCACTTTTTAAAGTATCTATGCAACTAGGGGCAGGTCGCTTGACGCGTAAATTTCTAAAAGGCGATCCCTTTACCTCTAAATCGCTGAAATCACTAGAAGAGCATTTAGAGGAAGCAATTTCTCCACTCGCGCAATCACTGTCAACTTTTGAGAAAGATAACGCTGCTGGAACAAGTAAAACTTTTAGAACGCTTGCAAAGATTTCTCAGAATATGTTTCCAAAGTTAGGCCAGCACCTGACCCTTGATGCCCTTGAAGAGATGGTGCCGAAGTTACAGGCACTTGATATCGATGGGCGACATGCGCTGCCTGCAGTCTCTGCAGAACGTGCACCGCAAATTGTTGCCGGTTCTATGGTTGCGCGTCAGTTGATGCGAACACTGGAGTTAAAGGAGATTCGCATCTGCCCATGGGCTCTGCGTGAAGGAATTGTTCTGCACAGACTGGACTGGATCGAGCGTTAGTGAGAAATGCTTAAGTAATCCAAGCCAACGATTTCACCTTTTACGCGGTGAACAATCCACGCATCTCCTGGCTCGAGCTTGATGAGATCTTTATTCTTCAGCTTTGTATTGAGAATCCCGCGAAGCATTGTTGGGATCACAGGGTTATGGCTACAGATAAGAATGTTCTTCTCATCTTGTTTTAGAGCATTGGCAAAGGCAACAGCGCGCATCGGGTCTTGCTCAAAAGTCTCTTCATTCAAACTCGGAACTGCGGTAATCGATAGGCCGCGTGCATGTGCCAGCGGAGTCACAGTCTGAACACATCGGGTGTAGTCAGATGTGTAGACCTCTTCGATGGCAAATGGTTCAAGATGTTTTATCAATAATTGTGCTTGATCAAATCCAATTTCATTGAGTGTGCGCTGTGAATCAGGCTCATCCCAGTCGCCACGCTCGAGCGCTTTTGTGTGGCGGAGAATAATCAAGGTATCAGTGCGTTGTTCTTGTGATTGGAAATTGGCGATCATCTCTCTATCGGATTGATATGTTGCAAGCTCTATCGATTCTTCAAAGGAAAGCCAGCGAAGCTGATCTA
>CAIPLJ010000004.1 GCA_903865885.1 uncultured Actinomycetes bacterium
AGCTTGATCGAGAGTTATTAGGTAGTTCAGCAATGCTCACGCGACATACCTTCCTCTAGACCACTGACATCAACGGGTGAAAGGTATGTCCGCCACGCTCAGTAAGCGAACGTAGGCGGTGAGTTATGGGGATAAAGGTGGGGATAAGTAGGTGGATTAGCGTGGATAACTGTGCATAAGGTGTTGATGAAATGTGGGTAAGTACGCGATTGGTGCCAGCACTCACTAAAGGTGCAGGTCATCCAGTAGATAGAAGCACACAGCCTTGTGGAGGAAAGTAAATTTCAAATTCTCACATCGTGGAACTCAAGAGTGGTCAGATGTTGCTTCACGTTCACCTTTGTAGGGAAGACTTCATCCATGATCGTTGATTACGCGCTCTATCAAAGTGGTCGCAGATTTACTGAGCCTTCCAATCTTCCTTCGCTGATTCAAAAAGCAAAGAGTGAAGGTGGGTTTGTTTGGCTGGGCCTGGCGGAGCCGACGAAGAATGAATTTGAAAAAGTCGTGGCTGATTTTGGTTTCCATCCACTCGCTATCGAAGATGCGGTGATGGCTCATCAACGACCTAAGTATGAAGAGTATCCCGGTGTTCAAGCATTTGTTTTAAAGACAGCCTTCTATGAAGAGAAGGGGAGCCAGATTTCAACGGGTGAAATCTTCTGCTTTATTGGCGATCACTTCATCGTTGTCGTGCGCCATGGAAACGGTGCTCCACTTATCAATACGCGACATGCACTTGAATCAAATCCTGAGCAGTTAGCAAAGGGTCCTTATGCAGTACTTCATGCAATTCTGGACCACGTTATCGATTGCTACATTGATATCTCACTTGAGCTAGAGACAGATGTTGTTCAGGTTGAACATAAAGTATTTGGTGACACACGTGATAGCGCCTCACAAGAGATTTACTTACTGAAGCGCGAGGTCATCGAGTTCCGCCATGCAATCGATCCGTTGCTTTCACCGCTACAACAGATAGCAAGTATCGGTGCTCGCAATATCCCAGCGGAATTGACGCCTTTCTTTAGAGATACATTAGATCACTTATCTCGCGCATCAGATGCTGCTTCTGGACTTGATGCGCTTTTAACATCAGCCCTTCAGGCAGAAATTGCACAAGTGCAGCTGCAACAAAATGAAGATATGCGCAAGATAACTTCCTACGTTGCACTCGCTTCAGTTCCAACAATGGTCGCTGGAATCTATGGAATGAACTTCGATGTAATGCCTGAACTACGCTGGAAATTCGGCTATCCGCTGGTGGTGGGCTCACTCGTTCTTATCTCTATCCTGCTCTATCGCAAGTTTAAGAAGTCAGGCTGGCTCTAAGAGTCTGAGTGAAATAAGAAAGACCCGCCGCATATAGCGACGGGCCTTTCTCTTTAGAACTAATTACATCTATTAAGCAGAGACCACAGTAAGTGCAACTGTTGCAACAATGTTGTGTGCAAGAGATACCTTTACAGTGTGTGTGCCTGTCTTCTTGATGTGGCCAGATGTCTTGAGGTTGTGGCGATCGATACCAAGACCCGTTGCTGACTTAATCGCAGCAGCGATGTCCTTATCTGTCACAGAACCGAAGAGGCGACCAGCTGTGCCGGTCTTTACCTTTACAGTCACTGTTGCCTTTTCAAGGGTTGTCTTGATCTCTTTAGCGTGATCGAGATCGCGGACTTCGCGGGCAGCACGTGCACGACGGATTCCCTCGATCTGCTTCTCGCCACCAAGTGACCAAACAATTGCGACGCCGCGTGGCAACAAGAAGTTGCGTGCGTAGCCATCTTTTACAGTTACAACATCGCCGGCGTTACCGACCTTATTTACTTCACGAGTAAGAATGAGTTTCATATTCATATCTCCTTATCGTGCTGATGATGTGTAAGGCAGAAGAGCAACTTCACGGCTGTTTTTAACAGCTGTTGCTACTGC
>CAIPLJ010000005.1 GCA_903865885.1 uncultured Actinomycetes bacterium
AAGGGCAATCGAGCTAGATATTGAATTAGCTGCAGCATCACTGAAAGCCTTAAGCGAAATCTCTGCAGCATCAGTAGGCTTCCAATAAGACCACCGTTAGATGTACCGAAGGCGAGTGAGTATCCGTAGAGAACCCAAATGATTGTTGTGATGCCGATTGCAGCAAAGGACATCATCATCATATTCAGCGCTGATTTTGCGCGAACCATTCCGCCATAAAATATTGCAAGACCCGGTGTCATAAAGAGAACGAGCGCACCGCTTGCTAAAACCCAAGCCGTATCTCCGCTATTGATCGTCTGCATTCTTAATGAGAACCCTTATAACGTGCATATGATGCGTTGATTTCAAGTTCTGCGGCGTCGTGGCCAACCCAATCGCCACCGTGTACTTCTTTACCTGGCTCGAGAGTCTTATAGACCTCGAAGAAGTGCTTGATTTCATCGAGTTCATAGGATGGAACATCTGCTAAATCTTTGAGGTTGTTCTTACGGATGTCTCCGGCTGCAACGCAGAGAAGTTTGTCATCGCCACCTTTTTCATCGGTCATGCGGAACATTCCGATAACGCGGCACGAGACAACGCAGCCGGGAAATGTTGGTTCATCAAGCATGATCAAGGCATCGAGTGGATCGCCATCGTTAGAGAGTGTGTTCTTGACGAAACCGTAGTCGTGAGGAAAACGAGTTGCAGTAAAGAGCATGCGATCGAGACGGATTTCGCCAGTCTCGTGATGGATCTCGTACTTGTTCCGCGAACCCGCAGGGATTTCAACTACAACGTCGAAGATCATCTGGAACCGACTCTCTATAAGTAATAGGTATATACAAACTTGGGGTGAACGACGGGGCTCGAACCCGCGACATCTCGGACCACAACCGAGTGCTCTACCAGCTGAGCTACGCCCACCATGTGCTGTGCAGGGGCTACTTTACCCGTTCGATTGTTCAGAGGTCGAATTGATTGGTGGGTTGATGAAGATTGATTGGCGGTAATACGCCAATTCAGCGATTGAATCGCGTATGTCGCCGAGTGCGCGGTGGTTGCCGGTCTTGGCTGGGGCTGCGAAGTAGGTCTTTGGATGCCAGCGGCGTGCGAGCTCTTTGATCGATGAGACATCGATGGTGCGGTAATGCAGGTACTCGGTGAGCTTCGGCATGTCACGTGCGATGAAGTTGCGATCGACTGAAACGGAATTGCCTGCAAGTGGTGACTTACCTGGTTCGGTACCTGCAGATTGCAGATAAGTAAGTATCTGTTCTTCAGCAGCTGACATCGAAATACCCTTTGGGATTTCTGTAATCAAACCTGAGGTTGTGTGCATCTCGCGAACAAAGTCATTCATCGATGCAAGTTGACCTTCGGTTGCATGGATAACAACATCAACACCGTCGCCGATTACGTTGAGTTCAGAGTCGGTGACCAGGACTGCGATTTCAACGAGGGCATCGGTTGCTAAATCGAGCCCCGTCATTTCGCAATCTATCCAGATCAGGTGCGGAAGTTCGGTAGCCATGGGTTCACCTTAAGGGGCACGCCTGAGCCTGACGAAATTCAGTTTGCGTTCACCTTCCGTTCATCTACCTGCCTTTCTTTATCCAGCAGTTAGATACAAGATTCGAGCATGTCTGTAGCAACGCCTGCCAAAGTCACCCCGCCCGCGCGCGTTATTACAACCAAGCCTCGCGTATCGGATCAAATCTTCCGCGGCATTGTTACTACTTTTAGTTTTTCAGCGCTGGTGATCCTCTCTCTAATTGCGCTCTTTCTCTTTCTTAAGGGATTTAACACTCTTAAAGAGCAAGGGTTTGGATTTATTACCCACTTCGAATGGTCGGTAACGCAAGATGCTGCAGGTAAAGATGTCACACACTTTGGTCTTCAAGCGATGCTTGTCGGAACAGTGGTCATTTCTTTTGTTGCCCTTTTCATTGCGGTTCCACTTTCAGTCCTCACAGCTCTCTTTCTGACCTTCTACGCACCAGAGCGCATTAAGAAAATTCTTGTCACTATCGTCGATCTCATGGCAGCGTTCCCATCGATTCTCTACGGTCTCTGGGGTTTCTTTGTTCTCATGCCGATGGCTGAATACTGGGCGAAGTTAATTCACAAATGGCTTGGTTGGATTTACATCTTTGATGTTCCACAATCTGTCTATACACGTTCACCATTTATTGCAGGCATAGTTCTTTCCGTCATGATCATCCCCATTATTACTTCCGTGTCACGCGAAGTATTTTCACAGACTCCACTCGATCGCGTGCAAGCTGCTTATGCACTTGGTGCGACTAAGTGGGGAATGATCCGCGCCGTAGTACTTCCCTTCGGAGCGGGCGGCGTTGTGGGTGGTTCGATGCTTGGTCTAGGTCGCGCATTTGGTGAAACAGTTGCAGTCTTCTCGGTTCTCAACATCGTCTTCCGCACCAACTTCCAAATTCTCTTCACACAAGGCGGAAATGTTGCATCGATGATCATTCAGAAATGGGGAGAAGCTGGCCCTGCTGAAATTAGCGCGCTCATGGCCGCTGGCCTTGTTCTCTTTATTTTGACGCTCATAGTTAATTTTCTCGCCAATGCAGTTGTTAATCGCACAGTGAAGTCAGGTCGTTAAGATGTCAACTACATCAGTTAAGCAAGTGCGACCATGGGCGCCATCTGTAACTGATCGCGCAATGACAGGACTTTCCGTTGTTCTTGCAATTTTAACTGCAGTCATCATCGTTGCCGTGACTCCGATGAAGGGTAAGTTGGCTTACTTCTTCCTCTTCTTTATTGCGTGGTTTGTAATTGATTCAATTTTTGTAGTGCGCAAGATGGGCGCTAAGGGAATCCGCGATGGTCTTGCGGCAAAAGTTACGCTCTTAGGTGCAGTCATAGTTTCGATGGCTGTCTTCTCAATTTTGTGGGCAACTATTTCGCGTGGCATCAAAGGCCTTAACCTTGCATTTGTCACACAGAATATGCGCAACGCATCAATGTTTGATCCCATCGGTAAAGGCGGAATCCTTCACGCAATCCTCGGCACATTGATGCTTATTGCAATCGCGATCATTATCTCTGTGCCAATGGGAATTTTGACCGCTCTCTACCTCACTGAAATTAAGGGCAAGGCATCTGGTCTTATTCAATTCTTAGTACAGGCCATGTCCGGTGTTCCATCAGTTGTTGCCGGTCTCTTTATCTATGCAGCAATCATTCTTAACACTCCACTTCGCTCGTCAGCCTTCCTTGGTGGACTAGCTCTCACAATTTTGATGGTTCCAACCGTGACTCGTACGGCGCAGGAAGTTCTCAACTTGGTGCCTCGAGATCTTCGCGAAGCGGGCCTTGCAATGGGTGCGACACAGTGGAAGACAGTTGCGCTCGTTGTGGTTCCAGCAGCACGCAGCGGACTTATTACAGCAACCATTCTCGGAGTTGCACGTATCGCCGGCGAGACAGCGCCACTGCTCTTCACTGTTGGCGTCTTCGACTCATACAATTTCAATCCATTTAAGGGCGACCAAGGAACAATTCCTACAGTTGTCTGGCGTGGATTGTTAGGCGGAACCCCAGAATCTGTACAACGAGCATGGTCTGCAATCTTTGTACTACTTGTCGTAGTCTTGATTATGTTTGTCCTTGCACGCACACTTGGCTCAAAGGCAATGAAGAAGAAATGAAAATAGAAGCAGATGCAATCAACCAGAATGGAACTCAGATGAGCGATCAGCCACAGAACACGACACCATCGTCTCT
>CAIPLJ010000006.1 GCA_903865885.1 uncultured Actinomycetes bacterium
ACGCTCTTGATAGCACCTGAGAGTTCGCACCCCATCACATCGATAGATGTGTAAACGCGGTAATACGGAGTGCGAAATAGATCGCGAATCTGTTCAGCTAGCTCGATTGTTGGCGCCGCTACTACTGCGCCCGCAGGTTGGCGTAAGACGAGTTCATCGGCCAAATTTGGTCCGGTGATAATCGCAACTCTGTGAGGACCTAGTACATCTTCAATGACCTCGGTCATGCGCATCTGCGTGCTTATTTCAATGCCCTTAAGCGTGCTCACGATCGTGCAATCGTTGCTGAATCGACCCTTCCATTCGACCAATGTTGAACGTAGCTGTTGGGCTGGAATTGCAAGAATATAGATATTTGAAAACTTGAAGGCTTCGGCAAGATCAGTACTAGCCGTAATTTCATCTGGAAGAATATGTTGTTGCAGATACTTTTTATTCGTGTGATGTGAGTTAATTTCTGCAATCACCTCTGCACTTCTGCCCCACAACAAAACTTCATTTCCGGCATCGCTGAGTACTTGGGCCATGGTCGATCCCCATGCGCCTGCTCCAAAGACCGTTACTTTGCTCATGCTCTCTTCTTCTTGAAATTTCCTGTGCGCGGCAAATCTGATGTGTGAGGGTCAAAGATTACTTGAGGTCGCTTCTCGCCACGAATTTCCTCTAAAAGAGAAGTGATAGCACGCATGATTTCGGCAGTTGCTTCGATAAGCGCCTGTGGATCTTCACCCTTTCCATACCACTTCGATAAATCGACAGGCTTTCCTACGCGAATAATGATCGTCTTCCTCGGAAATAATCTGAGCTTCGTTGTGTAATTAGGAACAACGAGTTGAGAGCCCCACTGTGCAATCGGAATCACTGGGGTATCTGTCTGCAGCGCAAGACGTGCACATCCAGTTTTAGCAACCATTGGCCACATATCGGGATCGCGCGTCAAGGTTCCTTCGGGATAGACACCAAGCATGTGTCCTTGTTCAAGAATTACCTTTGCGTGATCGACGGCTTTCTTTGCATCAGAACTTTCGCGTTCGACAGGTACCTGACCTGCGGCAAGAAGAATCTTGCCTATTACTGGAACTTTGAAAACCCCTGATTTGCCTAAGTATCGCGGTGCACGTCCATTTCGATATAAGAACTGAGTGAATACGAGTACATCAAGGTAGGACATGTGATTGCTCGCCACGATGAGCCGACCAGTGGGTGGAATATTTTCAGCGCCTTTCCAATCGCGCTTCATAAAAAGATTAAAGATTGGAATGATGATGTTTGCGCAAATTTTAAAGGTGAGGTTTGTGCCTAACGGATACCCACGAGGTGGTTCGTAGCGAACTTTGAACTCAGCCATGTTTAAATCCTAACGGCAAAAAAATCAGGGCCCGCGGTATGCGAGCCCTGATTCTTAGAAAAGAAGTATTAACGCTTCTTTGTAGCCTTCTTAGCTGTCTTCTTCTTTGCAGGAGCCTTCTTCTTAGCTGCTGCCTTCTTAACAACCTTCTTAGCTGTCTTCTTCTTTGCAGGAGCCTTCTTCTTAGCTGCTGCCTTTTTAGCAGCTGGCTTTGGAGCAGCCTTTACTTCTGGCTTTGGTGCTGGGCCGAGCTTGCGATCGCCAGCAACAATCTCCTTGAGCGCCTTCGCAGGAAGGAAACGTGCCTTCTTTGAAGCCTTGATCTTGATTGTCTCGCCAGTAAATGGGTTACGTCCCATACGTGCCTTGCGATCAACCTTCTTGAACTTTCCAAAATCATTGATCATGACATCGTTACCAGCTGACATGTTGCGTGTAATTGTGTCAAAAACGATATCTACAGCGTGTGTAGCTTCTTTCTTGCTGCCGTTGAAGTGTGGGGCCAACGCAGCGATAAATTGGGCCTTATTCATTCAAATCCCCTTAAGTTTACGCGTAAATAATTAAGCTTTTGCCTAACTGCGTAAAACTTAAACCTATTTACGGGGTGAGAGCGTTATTGACGCGTGCGTGTCGCAAGTAAATATTTTGCGAAAAAACAACTTTTTATGCGTAAAAAACTCTCATTCCAAAGTTGAGACTTTTACAGTTTCTACTCACCCTCATGTGAAAGTGAGCGAATTACGCTTACTTTTAAACCGTCAGATGCGAATTGGAAGAGTTGTTGGCTTATAAGAAGCGCGCTTTGACTCAAAAGCATCGATGGAATCAGTGTGTTTCAAGGTTAAACCGATGTCATCGAGACCTTCCATCAAACGCCAACGGGTGTAATCATCGAGTTCGAATGGGACGCTTACATCGTTGTAAGTAACTGTGCGAGTTTCAAGATCTACAGTGATAGCAGTACTCGGCGCTACCTCAATAGCCTGCCAGATTGCTTCAACAGCCTCTTGTGGCAAGATCACGGTAAGGAGTCCGCCCTTGAGCGAGTTGCCGCGGAAGATATCTGCGAAGCGGCTTGAGATAACTGCCTTAAAGCCATAATTCTGAAGAGCCCATACAGCGTGCTCGCGTGATGAACCTGTGCCAAATTCAGGGCCAGCGACAAGAACAGTTCCGCCCTTAAATTCATCCTTGTTGAGAACAAACTCAGGATCGCTGCGCCATGCAGAGAAAAGTCCATCCTCGAAACCACTACGAGTAACTCGCTTTAGATAGACGGCAGGGATGATCTGATCTGTATCTACATTGCTTCGGCGAAGTGGAACTCCAGTGCCGGTGTGCGAAATAAATTTTTCCATGATTGGTAGCCCCCTCTTACAAATCTGCCGGTGATGAAAGCGTTCCGCGGATTGCTGTTGCTGCTGCAACAAGCGGGCTGACGAGGTGAGTACGTCCGCCCTTTCCTTGGCGACCTTCGAAGTTACGGTTTGATGTTGATGCAGAACGCTCGCCCACTGCCAGTTGGTCAGGGTTCATACCAAGACACATAGAGCAACCTGCATTACGCCATTCAGCTCCGAAATCTAAGAAGACCTTATCGAGGCCTTCCTTCATTGCTTGCTGACGAACACGTTCAGAACCAGGCACGACAAGCATGCGAAGTTTTGGTGCAATCTTCTTGCCCTCTACAACTGATGCGGCTGCGCGCAAATCTTCGATACGACCATTGGTGCAAGAGCCCAAGAAAACAGTGTCAATAGCTATCTTCTTCAGTGGTGTTCCAGCGGTAAGGCCCATGTATTCGAGTGCTCGCTCTGCAGCACCGCGCTCTTCAGAATCCTTGATATCTGCTGGGTTTGGAACCGATGCATTGAGCGGCAAACCTTGTCCTGGGTTTGTTCCCCATGTAACAAATGGTTCAAGTGTGTTTGCATCTAAAGTAATTTCACGATCAAACTTTGCATCAGAATCTGTAAAGAGAGTCTCCCAGTAGCTCTGCGCTGCTGCGAAATCTTCTGGAGCATGTGGCTTGCCCAAGATGTAATCAAATGTCTTCTGATCAGGTGCAATAAGCCCTGCACGAGCACCAGCTTCGATCGACATATTGCAGACTGTCATGCGGCCTTCCATCGATAGCTCACGAATAGCTGAACCGCGGTATTCAATGATGTAGCCCTGTCCCCCGCCAGTACCGATTTGAGCGATGATGGCAAGGATGATGTCTTTAGCTGTCACACCAGTCTTCAAAGTTCCTTCGACATTTATTGCCATCGTCTTTGGACGGCGTGAAGGAAGAGTCTGTGTTGCAAGCACATGTTCCACTTCAGATGTACCAATTCCAAATGCAATCGCACCAAAGGCACCGTGTGTCGATGTATGCGAATCTCCACAGACGATTGTCATGCCAGGTTGAGTAATTCCAAGCTGTGGCCCAACAACGTGCACAACGCCTTGATCAGCATCTCCCAATGAGTGGATGCGAATACCGAACTCTTTTGCGTTATTGCGCAAAGTATCGATCTGAAGCTTTGAAACGGGGTCAGCAATCGGCTTTAAAATATCTAGGGTCGGAGTGTTGTGATCTTCTGTCGCAATCGTTAAATCAGGGCGACGTACCTTGCGACCTGCAAGACGCAAACCATCGAATGCCTGCGCACTTGTTACTTCGTGAACAAGTTGTAGATCGATGTAGAGGAGATCGGGCTCTCCCTCGGCCTGTCGAACGATATGGTCATCCCAAATCTTCTCGGCTAGCGTCTTTCCCATCAGCTGGTGTACTCCTTTAAAACTCGAATATTGTGCATCTCATAAGCAATAGATACTTGTATCTTTTGCCATCTCAGTAAGTGGGATGCTAATATCACTCCGTGGATAAGAAGAATAGCGGAGTCGGCGTCCTAGACAAAGCCGTAGGAATCCTTGCAACGCTCGAATCAGGGCCACACTCTCTCGCAGAACTCGTCGCTGCAACAGGTATTGCACGTCCTACCGCCCACAGATTGGCTGTAGCCCTTGAATTTCATCGCCTTGTAGCTCGCGACCTCAATGGTCGCTTCATCTTGGGGCCACGTTCAGCCGAACTTGCAGCTGCAGCTGGTGAAGATCGCCTCATTGCAGCCGCTGCCCCTGCGCTCGCCGCTCTACGCGATGCAACCGGTGAATCTGCACAGCTATATCGCCGCCAAGGAGATATCCGCATATGCGTTGCTGTCGCTGAACGTTTATCAGGTTTACGTGACTCTGTTCCAGTTGGTGCATCGCTCACAATGCAGGCAGGTTCTGCTGCACAAATTTTAATGGCGTGGGAAGACTCTGAAAAAATTCATCGCGGTTTAAAGAATGCGCGTTATACAGCAGCGCATTTAGCTGCCGATCGTCGCCGCGGTTGGGCGCAATCTGTAGGAGAGCGTGAAGCAGGTGTGACATCA
>CAIPLJ010000007.1 GCA_903865885.1 uncultured Actinomycetes bacterium
AACAGTCTTAGCTGCGTGAAGCAGAGCAGGAATTTCCGAAGGCGTCAGTGGCATAGAGCAATCCTAGTCAGGCGTAAACTCACTCTCAATGTTAAAGCGATTTTTTACCTTATTTACTGACCGCAAGATGTGGGTACGTCAGATTGTCGTGGCCGCAATCTCTGGATCTGTTGCCTGGTTTGTTGGAGATTTACTTGTTCCACATGGGGGAGTCGTTGCAGCAATCGTCTCAACGCTGAGTATCCGTATCTCACTTCATAAATCACTACGCGAAGGCTTTGGCCAGATAGTTGGTACTGCAATCGGTGCAGGAGTGGCGCTGCTGACAGTGAGCGTCTTTAACTTTGGATTTATAGCGGTAGGGACAACAATTCTTTTATGTGCTGTTGTCGCACGCGCACTTCACCTTGGTGAGGTCGCATCAGTCAACGTCCCAGTAACGGCCTTGATTGTCATTGGCCCAGGAATTTCAGGATCAACAGCTGTTCACCGTTTAACATCAACTTTAATTGGTGCCGGCATTGCAATCGTCTTCTCCTATTTCTCTCACCCAAATACACCCATTGATCGAGCTCGGGTTCAGATAAAAGATGTCAGCGAAAAAGCTGCAGCGCTCTTGGCTGAAATGTCTGAAGGAGTAGCTGCCGGCTATACGCAGAAGGATGCAGGTAAGTGGCTTGCAAAGGCTCGATTGCTGGTTGAAGAAGTTCCTGCAATACGAGCACAATCTGTTGAAGCGCGAAGTCATGCACGATGGTTTCCCACTGCCGAGAAAGATGTGGCAGAGGAGATGTATATCGAGGGAATTGCAACAGAACATACTTTGGTGCAAGTGCGCACTATCGCCCGAACTCTCTTTGACTCTGCCGTAGAAGGTGGAATTGCAGATTCAACGAAGAAGCAGATTGCTGTTGCGCTTTCAGCTGCGAGTTATGCAATCTCGGCTCATATTGATCTTCCAGATGACATCAATGATTTTGGCCCGTCAGCAACCGACGATGCTCGTGAAGCAGGGTCTGCACTTGCAGAGACGCTCATTGAAGATGGTGATGATGTAGACCAAGAGCAGATTGTGCGCGGACTCTCCATCGTTGCAAATATTGGAGTGATAGCCGACTCACTTGATCAGAATTCGCCCGCTCTGAAAGATGTTATTACTCCTGACGAACCTGCTAAATCTCGCATCTTGGAAGTTTCTCCTCTCGAGCAATCTATGACGCTTTGGAATAGAATTGTGAAATCGATCAGAAAGTACTTCTAGGGAGCGCCAAATGTGTAGCAAGGTTCAATGCAGTAAATGTGGAAAGCCAACCTGGCAGGGATGTGGCGAGCATGTTGAAGAAGCGCTCTACGGCGTTGCTGTAGAAGATCGCTGCGCGTGCGCTAAATGAAAGCCATACAAATAACCACATTTGGCGGACCTGATGTCATGAAATATGTGGATCTTGCTGATCCAGTAGCAGGCACAGATGAGGTAGTACTCGATGTCACTGCTGTAGGTATTAACTATGCGGATACGCATCAGACAGAGAATTCATATCTGTCTGCACAAACTCTGCCAATGATTCCAGGTATTGAAGTTGTTGGAACTCACGACGGAAAGAGATATTTAGCGAGCGTTTCATCTGGGGGATATGCTCAGAAAGCTATCGCTCATAAGTCAGTCCTCTTCCCAATTCCTGATTCTGTGACAGATGAACAAGCGCTCTGCATGTTGGTACAAGGTGCAACAGCGTGGCATCTGCTCAAGACAATGGGCTCATTGCAGAAAGGCCAATCAGTAGTTGTGCATGCAGCAGCTGGTGGCGTTGGAACGATTGCTATTCAATTGGCAAAGATGTGGGGCGGCAAAGTAATTGCCGTGACATCTACCGATGCCAAATCAGCGCTTGCAAAGTCACTCGGCGCAGATGTTGTTGTCGATGCAAAGTCATCAGATCTCACTGAAGCGCTCCGTGCAGCCAACGGTGGTCATGGTGTTGATTTAGTTCTCGAAATGGTTGGCGGCACAACTTTTGATCACAGCCTTGCAGCCCTTGGTAATTTTGGCAAAGTAATCACCTTCGGAATGGCATCACGTACTGCACCAACACCTATTCATCCGGGCTCATTGATGCATGGTTCAAAGACAGTCTCAGGTTTCTGGCTTGCAAATTGTTTCGGTAGCAAAGAGATGCTCAATGATGTTGTGGCAGAACTCTTCCAACTAGTTGCAGATGGAAAACTCACGCCAGTCATTGGTGCGACATATCCACTCAGCGAGGCAGCCGATGCACATCGCTCGATGCTTGCTCGCGAATCCACGGGCAAGATTGCCCTCGATCCTTCGCGGTAAATTCGACGAATTTTCTACTTTCGGGTTAAACCCTTAGACTCCTCTCTCTACCATTGCCCCCCTAGCTCAGTCGGTAGAGTGTTTCCATGGTAAGGAAAAGGTCACCGGTTCGATTCCGGTGGGGGGCTCGCAGTAAAGATGTAACAATTGAATAAGTACTGCATAAGTTTGTTCCATCCCTTGGCGGGGTAGCTCAGCTTGGTAGAGCAAGCGGCTCATAATCGCTGTGTCGTGGGTTCAAATCCCGCCTCCGCTACTAGTACTACACGTGCGAAATACGCATGGATTTCACCAATAAAGGTGCTTCAGGTAATCTGAGCGCCTGTTCGTTCGACATCTACTAAGGAGTTAAGACCATGGCAAGTAAGAGCGCGGACGTACGTCCAAAGATCACCATGGCATGCGTGGATTGTAAAGAGCGTAACTACATCACTAAGAAGAACCGCCGCAACGATCCAGACCGTATGGAACTCAAGAAGTTCTGTCCACGTTGCAAGTCATCAACTCTTCACCGCGAAACCCGCTAATGCTGAACCCCGATTCGGTCGGGAGTACCTTCGCTGGTACAGATTCAATTACCGTTTCTCAATCTGATATCGATGCCTTCTGCGCTGTTATTGGCGAAAACGATACAACTATTGCGCCACCAACTTTTACTATTCGTATAACGCTCACTCAATTTGAAGAGATTCTTACACGACCAGAAGTTGGTCTCGATTGGTCGCGCTTAGTTCACGGTGATCAGAAATTTGAAATCTTCATCCCTGTAAAAGCAGGCGATCAACTGACATGTGCTGCAACCATTGAGAGCTATCGAGTAGCTGCAGGAAATGAAATCGTTTCAGTGCGGTCTGATCTTCACAAGGGTTCAGAGCTTGCGATATCTGCATGGTCCACATTGGTGGTGCGCGCATGATTGAGGTTGGCACAGTGCTGGATGAGAAAATTTTCTATATCGATCGCGCACTGCTTAAGCAATATGCCGATGCTTCGGGAGATCAGAATCCGATTCACCAGAATGAAGAGTTTGCAGTATCTGTTGGCCTTCCCAACGTTATCGCCCATGGCATGCTGACGATGGCCCTTGTCGGTAAATATGTATCCGACTTCGCTGGTGGCTCTGCCAAAGTTATTGAATACAGCGCTCGATTTATAAAGCCAGTCATTGTTCCTCTAGGTGAAAAAGTTGATCTCACCGTATCTGCAACAGTCGCTGAAATTACAGATGGCAAGATATCGATTTCTCTCAGCGCAACTTCTGCAGGAGTAAAGGTCCTGGGAATGGCTAAAGCGGTAGTTCGACAGTGAGTGCGCCAGATTCAGTTCATGATTTAGCAAAGGCACGACTTGCAGCTCGTGCAGAAAAGAACTTCGCGCTCTCTGATCAATTACGCGATGAGATTGCTGCCCTTGGCTATGAAGTCGTTGATGTTGCTGGGGGATATGAACTTCGCCCCAAGAAGCGTTTTCCTACCTATGAATCAACACGTGATATTCGCCAAATAAATTCAGGTAAATTTGAAATCACAGTTGCCATGATTATTAATGGTTTCCAAGAAGATGCTGTCGAAACAATTAAAACAATTAAGGAACATAGCCAATGTGCAATCGCAATTTTGGTCATTGGCGACCCAGGTGTATTAGTCAACGAACTCGATTCACGTACCTCACTTGTACAGTTAACTGAAGATTTCGGTTGGGGAGAAAGCGCCAATGCACTTCTGCGCAACGTCACCAGCGAATTTATTGTGATTATGGATCCATCTACTCGCTTTACCGGCGATGCGATTACACCAGTTCTTGCCGAACTGAAGAAGCGTGAATTTGTTGCAGTTGGTTGGCGTGGCGGACTTATCAATCTTGAAGATGATTGGCGCAGCGTCGAGGAAAAGGGCGCAGGCGAAGTCGATGTCCTCTTTAGCTATTTCCTTGCCATACATCGTGAAGATGCCCTCACTGCACGAGGATTTAGTAATCGCGCACTTTATTACCGCAATGCAGATATTGAATTCTCACTCAACCTTCGCCATTCCAATGCTCGCCTATTGCAGATGGATCTACCTCTTGAGCAAGATCGCCATCACGGTTATCACGACACTGACCCGGAATATCGCGATGCCCAATCGAAGAAGAATTACGACCGCATTCTCGAGCGCTTCAGAGGCAAGACTGCAATATTGAGCCCACGCAGGTAGCCTTAGAACATGGCTGACTTACGCGATTACACATCACTGCGCGTCGGTGGTCCTGCCAAAAAGTTTGTAGAAGTTGGCACAGAATCTGAAATCATCGCAGCGATTGAAGCTGCAGGAGATTCGCCAATACTCATTATCGGCGGTGGCACAAATATCCTCGTGGCCGATAGCGGCTTTGAAGGAACAGTTATTCGCATTACGAGCCATTCAATGAAATCAGAAGTAGACGCATGCAGTGGTGCAACGCTGACAATCGGCGCGGGTGAAAACTGGGATGCCTTTGTCGCTCTCACACTCGAACGTGGTTTCGCTGGCCTTGAAACCCTCAGTGGAATTCCTGGAAGTATCGGCGCCGCACCTATCCAAAATATCGGTGCATATGGCCACGAAGTCTCTGAATTTATTACTCGTGTGCGCACATATGACCGCCAACTTAAAGCACTTAAAACATTTACCAACTCTGAATGCGAATTCTCATATCGCAACTCGCACTTTAAGGCCCATCCTGGTCGCTATGTCATCCTTGATGTGCAATTTAATCTGCGCGTGGGTGAAGTAACGACTGCGATTACATATGCAGAGCTGGCAAAGAAGTTAGGTATTGAGGTCGGCGAAAAAGCTCCAGTGCTAGAGACTCGCAAAGCAGTACTTGAACTCCGCGGTGCAAAGGGAATGCTTTTAAATCCCAGCGATCGCGATTCATGGTCTGCTGGATCTTTCTTTACCAACCCGATAGTTTCGCAAGAGATTGCTGCGAAACTTCCGGAAGGTGCACCTCAGTGGCCAACAGCAGATGGCATGGTCAAGACAAGTGCTGCATGGCTCATCGAACATTCAGGTGTGCACAAGGGCGATAGCCATGGTGGCGCGCGAGTTTCAACGAAGCATGTACTTGCGCTGACAAATGCTGGCAATGCAACTGCGACAGATATTGCAGAGCTAGCAAAGAGCGCTCAGAAGAGCGTCTTTGAGAAGTTTGGAATTACTTTAGAGGCAGAGGTAAATCTGATTGGTATTACTCTTTAAATTATTCTGTAAGGAGTTTTTTTATACGCCCAATGCCTTCGACGATATCTTCATCGCTTGTGGCATAAGAAAAACGTAGATAACCAGAAGGCCCAAAGGCTTCACCAGGGACAATAGCTACTTCAACTTCATCCAAGATGATTGTTGCAAGCTCTGCAGATGTAGTTGCAACTTTGCCGCGGATGCTCTTTCCAAAGGCACCCTTCACTGAAGGATATGCATAGAAGGCACCTTGTGGCATCGGACATTCAAATCCTGGAACTTCGTTGAGTAGACCAACGATAAGTTTGCGGCGACGATCAAAGGCCAGACCCATCGTGTGCACTGCATCGAGGTTTCCAGACAATGCTGCAATTGCTGCGCGCTGTGAAACGTTGGAAACATTTGAGGTCAAGTGTGATTGCAAGTTAGTAGCTGCTTTGATGACATCTTTTGGACCGATCATCCAGCCAACACGCCAACCTGTCATCGCATAAGTCTTTGCAACGCCATTGAGAATGATGCAGGTGTCTGCAAGCCCTGGAACTAGAACTGGAAGAGATGGCGCTGTTGCACCGTCATAAAGTAAGTGTTCGTAGATTTCATCAGTGATAACCCAGATGTTGTTCTTTAGTGCCCACTCGCCAATCGCTTTTGCCTGTGCAGGTGTATAGACAGAACCTGTTGGGTTTGATGGTGAGCAGAAGAGAAGTGCTTTTGTCTTGGGTGTGCGAACAGCCTCTAGTTGATCCACGCTAACAAGATAATTCTGTGATTCATCTGCAAAGACTTCGATGCTCTTTCCGCCTGCTAGTTTGATTGCTTCTGGATATGTAGTCCAGAAGGGAGAAGGCAAGATCACTTCATCACCTGGATCAATGATTGAGGCGA
>CAIPLJ010000008.1 GCA_903865885.1 uncultured Actinomycetes bacterium
GGAAGGGTCAATTCAGCAACGATTGCACGATCGTGAGCACGCTTAAGGGCATTGAAATAAGCACGCAGATGCGCATGACCGAGGTCATTGAAGATGTACTAGGTCCTCACAGAGTTGCGATTATTACCGGGCCAAATTTGGCGGATGAACTCGTCTTACGCCAACCTGCGGGCGCAGTTGTGGCTGCGCCAACAATGGAATTAGCCGAGCAGATTCGCGACCTATTTCGCACTCCGTATTACCGCGTTTACACATCTATCGATGTGATGGGGTGCGAACTCTCAGGTGCTATCAAGAGCGTAATTGCTCTTGCAGTCGGAATCTCCATCGGTATGGGATTCGGCGAAAATACTCAAGCGATGTTAATTACACGCGGGCTCAATGAAGTTGCACGATTATGTGCCGCACATGGTTCAGATCCGCTCTCAGCTGCAGGACTTGCCGGAATGGGCGATCTCGTTGCAAGTTGTGGTTCACCACTCTCACGTAACCGCACATTTGGCGAAGCTTTAGGGCGCACGGGTTCAATGGCAAAGGCTCGTGACATCGTTGCAAAGACAGTTGAAGGCGTTGCATCTGCTGGGGCAGTTGCCGAAATTGCTCATAGAGTTGGTATTGAAGTGCCTGTCATTGAAGCGGTCGGAGATATTGTCAGTGAACAATTGACTCCGGAAGCAGCTTTTCAGAAGCTGATGGAGATTACAACTAAGGCAGAGAACTTTATTCGATGAAGCGCGTAGCAATATTATGCGGAGGACCCGGTAGCGAACACGAGATTTCCTGCCTATCCGCAGGCGGGGTTCTCTCTGCTATCAATCGCAATGAATATGAACCAATCCTGATTGGCATCACGCGTGAAGGAAAGTGGATGGCTCTGCCGTTGGATTATTCATTATCACTTGAAAACGAAACTCTTCCATCCGTAAGCGGAAATTTTCCTGAAGTCGTTCGTGGAAGAGATGGAATGACCGTTGACGGTGTTGCACTGGAAATTGATGTGATTTTTCCTGTTCTGCACGGCACTTATGGAGAAGATGGCCAGCTTCAAAGCGATCTAGATCACCTTGGAATTCCATATGTAGGAAGCGGAGCCCTTGCATCTGAGCGCGCGATGGATAAGTCAGATGCAAAGTCACTCTTTTCATCAGCAGGTATTGCTATAGCTCCAGGTTTTACCGTCACCGAGATTGAGTGGAAGAGCAGCCCTGAAAAAGTCATGCAATCCATCGAACCCCTCGGACTGCCTATATTTGTAAAGGCATCGCGCGGAGGATCCAGTCGAGGAACTGTCAAGGTTAAGGATTTAAGTTCATTTGCTTCTGCAATGGAAGAAGCTCTCTCTTTCGATTCTAAAGTATTGATTGAAAGCGCCATCGATGGAGCTGAGGTTGAGTGTGCAGTTCTTGAAATTGATGGCAGTGCACAGGCATCAATACCTGGAAAAGTCTGGATTAATCCGCGCTATGAGTTTTACGACTATCAAGCTAAATATCTCGACGGTGCAACGCGAATAGATATTCCTGCGCCCTTTAATGAAGCAATTATTGAGAAAATTCAGAGCTACGCACTGACCGCATTTACAGCAATTGGGGCAAAGGGTTTAGCGCGTGTTGATTTTTTCGTAACTCAGCGAGGCGAAATTATAATTAATGAGATCAACACAATGCCAGGTTTCACGAGAACATCGGCTTACCCAAAGATGTGGCAGGCTACAGGAATTGGATATTCAGAGGTTATTACGCACTTATTGCAGAGCGCCCTACGGCGTTAATCAATTAGTTCTAGGTTAATTTGTTACGGGGCAAGTCAGAGTGCGAGTAATACCGGGCACTGCTTGAACCTTGCTTAAAATTGCGCGGCCGAACTCTTCCATGGATGGAGCTTCAGCACGCATAATCACATCGTA
>CAIPLJ010000009.1 GCA_903865885.1 uncultured Actinomycetes bacterium
TGTTCAATTCCTTCGAGATCAGATGGCTAAAGCCATTGACCCTAGAGTATCCACAGTTGGAGAAATTCGAGCCTTCAAATAGTCACTGCACATCTACCCTCCCGCGCATGACAAGAATCCTGATAGCAGCGCTCCTCATTACTTTTTTCGCACCTTCAGCACACGCCGCCGATTGCATCGATAAAGCATGTATCGATGTGTATACGCAAGATGGAAAGATCGTCATTGAAGGTCGCAAAGGCAGCGGACCAGTGCAGAAGAAAGCGGTTGCACCGAAACCTTCCAAACCACGAGCACCAGTTATTCGTCGCACTGCAACCCCCAAACCACTTGTAGCAGGCAGCGCAAAGCCAAAGGTACAAAGTACAAAGAGACCAGTAGTTCGCAATATCGTGACGCCATCTGCACAAGCGCAATCACTGAACGATAAATTAATCGAAGCTCTGCCAACTGCTGGTATTGCATATTCGCCATCCTTTGAACCTCTGATCAAAGTTCCGGTTTACTTTTGGAGCGATATCCCATCTTTCTTTACCAAGAGAATCGAGATCGTTGGCGAGTTTGTGGATGTAAAACTCAAGCCAACTTTCTTCTGGCATTACGGCGATGGCGTTGTCTTTGTCACCGACAAAGTAGGTGCGCCATATCCCGATGGGCAGATCCGACATTCCTATTCAAAGCCGGGCCATTACCTGATTGAACTCATTACTCAGTGGGCTGGAGATTTCACAGTCCAAGGAGTTACTGCGCATATCAACGGTGATATTCAAACCGTTTCAGTTCTGCCTATCACCGTCGTTGCAGCACCCACTCGTTTCACACCACCCATCACATACAACCGATAAGAGAGACCAAGGCCAACACTATGACAACACTTACTTCACCACACGACTTACTCGCAGCAATTCCATTTCTCATTGGATACCACCCAGAAAATTCATTGGTACTTGTCTCGCTCAAAGATGACGCTGTCGGAATGGCGATGCGCGTTGATTTCCCTACTGATATCGCTGCCGAAAGCTATGACTTATTGGCATCTCATGTGACTCGCGATGGCGCACTAGGCGCCTTTATCGTCGCCTATATATCTGACGGCGTAGATCCAGAACCGGTAATGATTAATCTCAGCGCCGCATTGGTGCGTGCCGGAATTGATATCAAAGAGTCACTCATTGTCTCTGGCGGCCGCTTTAGATCAATGATGTGTACCGATCCAACATGTTGTCCAGCTGAAGGAACTGAAGTTCCTCCACTTGATTCATCGCGCATCGCAGCAGAACATGTCATCGCAGGACATCCGATGCCATTTGCAAGCGTCAGAGATCTCATTCAATCTATCTCAGCACTTCCTTCATCTCATGAAAGTGCATGGCAAGATGAAGTGCATCAATTCTGGGTTTCCAGCGATGCCGAAGAGATCAATGAACTTCAACGAGATGGCGCAACAGCTGTCATCGATTTGGCTGGTGAATACCGCGAAGGCCGCGGCGCTGAAGATCGTGAACTCGTGGCACGTGTCATTGGTCGCATGAGTGATATTCAAGTGCGCGATTTTTCACTCGGAAGCCATTCTGATGAAAGCGCTGATATTTATTGGTCGATGTGGCGAGATCTTTTAGTGATTGCACCTCGTGGATTTGTTGCACCGATTGCATCTCTCTTTGCGTCGATGGCATACGAACGTGGAGAAGGAGCCCTTGCCCACAAGGCTCTCGATCGCGCCCTTGCCGATGATGATCAGTATTCATTAGCCCTGCTTTTGCGGCGAGTATTCACGGCGGGCTGGCCACCTGAGTCATTCACTGCGATGCGAGCCGAACTTCATCCCAAAGTTGTCGCCGGAATCTTCGGGTAATATATGCAGCGGTCACGAGTTCTCATCGATAGCCCCGGCTGATGAGACGGCAACCCTCCACCGCGGTGGGGTGCTCCGGGTGACGACCAGGTAGCTGCACTTCATGTGCATCTGCAAGTGCGTGAAGGATTTTAGGTCATGAAAGATTTTGGTATCGGCAGAAGTCTGAGCTACGAAGTCACTGGTGCGTGGCTTGAAGGCGATGACCCAGGCAATCGTAAATTCATCTCCATTGGTTCCCTGCTTCTTGAAAATGGCGAAACTCTTCCAGATATCACCATTGCGTATGAAA
>CAIPLJ010000010.1 GCA_903865885.1 uncultured Actinomycetes bacterium
AAGACTGGGAGTGATGTGCCATCAATATCGACAACTTGGCCACCCTTTCCTGGTGTAACTCCACCAACAACTTTGGTACCTGATGCGAGCATACGACGAGTGTGCTTAGTTCCTTCAGAGCCAGTCATACCTTGAACGATGACCTTGCTTGATTCGTTGATAAAGATTGACATTACTTTGCCGCCAATTCTGCAGCACGTGATGCTGCACCATCCATAGTTTCGGCTTGCTCAACCAATGGGTGGTTTGCAGCGTTAAGAATTGCGCGTCCTTCAAGAACGTTATTTCCATCAAGGCGCACCACGATTGGCTTTGTCGCCTTTGGTCCAAGTAATTCAAGTGCTTGCACGATTCCATTTGCAACGGCATCGCATGCTGTGATTCCACCGAATACATTGACGAATACGCTCTTTACATCGGGATCACCGAGAATGATCGAGAGGCCATCTGCCATAACTTGGGCTGATGCACCGCCACCAATATCGAGGAAGTTTGCTGGGCGCATTCCGCCGAACTTTTCGCCGGCATATGCAACAACATCGAGCGTTGACATTACAAGTCCTGCACCGTTGCCGATGATTCCGACCTGGCCGTTGTCGAGCTTGACGTAGTTCAGCCCCTTCTCTTTCGCAGCAGCCTCTAGCGCATTTGCAGATGCATGATCGATAAGTGCTTCATGGCTTGGCTGACGGAAATCTGCATTCTCATCGAGAGTGACCTTGCCATCGAGTGCAACAACGCGCCCATCTTCAGTCTTTACGAGTGGGTTTACTTCTACAAGAGTTGCATCTTCAGATTGGAATGTCTCCCAGAGCTTGACCAATACATCGGCAACTTGATCTGCAACATCTTGTGGGAACTGTGCTTGTGCAACGATCTCTTTCGCCTTAGCCAATGAAATGCCGTCGACGGCGCTTACTGGAACTTTTGCAAGCTTTTCAGGTGCTGTATGTGCAACCTCTTCAATCTCCATTCCGCCGGCAACTGATGCCATAACAAGGAAGGTGCGATTAGAGCGATCGAGAAGAATAGAGACGTAATATTCAGATGCAATTGGTGCTGCTTGAGCAATCATCACTTGATGAACTGTGTGGCCCTTAATATCCATTCCGAGAATTGCACTTGCTTTTTCAAATGTATCTGCTGCATCTACTGCAAGCTTTACGCCACCAGCTTTTCCGCGTCCACCAACTTTTACCTGCGCTTTAACGACAACTTTTCCACCCATCTTTGCAGCGGCATCGCGTGCTTGCTCGGGAGTTGTAGCAACTGCACCTTGTAAAACAGGAACAGAGTGCTTTTCAAAAAGATCGCGTGCTTGGTATTCGTAGAGATCCACGTAGGCTCCTTAAGGCGGCAGTTATCGAGAGCCCAATCTTAAGTGCTTATCTAGAGAGCTGTGACAGGGGCGTAGCGCAGCAGCAACCGTTTATCGCCGTATTGTCCGAAGTTGATGGTCGCCTCTGACTTATCGCCTTCTCCTGCAAGTGCAACAACGGTGCCCAATCCAAATGTGTCATGTGACACACGCTGTCCGACTTCGAGAACCATCGCAGTTGATTTCTTTCCGGTGGCTCGAGGTGGTGGTCCAGATGGAAGGCGAGATTTCTTCACAGCAGATGATGTTGTGAACGTGCTGCGTCCTTCATTCTTCCATTCGATTAATTCGGTAGGGATCTCATCCAAGAAACGTGAAGCAGGGTTGTACTTCGGAGTTCCGAACGTTAAACGGTATTCGGCTCGCGAAATGTAGAGACGTTTTTCTGCACGTGTTAAACCAACATATGCAAGGCGTCGCTCTTCTTCAACTTCTTTAGGATCATCCAATGTACGTGCATGAGGAAAGATTCCGTCCTCCATGCCTGTAAGAAATACTGTTGGGAACTCGAGTCCCTTTGCAGTGTGCAAAGTCATCAAGGTAACAACTCCCCCATGGTCTTCACCATCGGGTATGTCATCTGCATCTGCAACGAGTGAAACTTTTTCTAGGAATCCTGAGAGAGAAATTTCTTCATCTTCGCCGAGCTCTTCAAATGGGCGCTCTTCATACTCCATCGATGCGGAGACGAGTTCCTTAAGGTTTTCAACGCGGACTTCATCTTGTGGATCTTTGCTGGCTTCGAGCTCGGTGAGTAAACCTGATTGTTCGAGAACTGCTTCGATGATGACAGATGGCTTTGTCTTTGCTTCTACCAGTGTTTGCAGTGCAACTAACATCGAGGTAAATGTTGCGATGGATTGAGAGGCTTTATTGGGAACGGATGTCGCCTCAGATACGCGCAGAAGAGCGTTCCAGAATGAGATGCCTTGTGCTTCTGCAAAGATTTCAACTTCTTCTAGCGCGCGATCGCCGATGCCTCGTTTGGGCAAATTGATAATGCGTCGAATAGATACTTCATCATTGGGATTAGCCAATACCCGCAGATAGGCGAGTAAATCCTTTACCTCTTTACGTTCGTAGAATCGAAGTCCACCAACGACTTTATAAGGAATTGCTGCGCGCATAAAGATTTCTTCAAAGATACGAGATTGCGCGTTGGTGCGGTAGAAAACTGCGGTATCACCAGGATTGGAGTGGCCCATATCTTGCAATGAGCGAATCTCAGATTTAATGAATTCGGCTTCGTCATATTCGGATTCGGCGACATATCCAACAAGTGGTGCACCTGATCCTGCCTCGGACCAGAGGTTCTTCTCTTTACGCGATTCATTCTTTGTGATGACGGCGTTGGCTGCGTTAAGAATATTTTGCGTAGATCGGTAATTTTGTTCGAGCAGAACAGTTGCAGCATTGGGGTAATCGACTTCAAATTGAAGAATATTGCGAATTGTTGCACCGCGAAAACCATAGATTGATTGGTCTGCATCTCCTACGACACAGAGTTCGGCGAGTGGAAATCCATCGCCTTCAACGCCGGTGAGCTCTTTGACTAATACATACTGTGCGTGGTTGGTGTCCTGATATTCATCGACCAAGATATGGCGAAAGCGCGAACGAAAGCGCGCCTTGGCTTCGGGGAATTTCTGTAAGACCTGTACTGTCTTCATAATCAGATCATCGAAATCCATTGCGTTGGCTTGCTGCAAGCGCTTCTCGTACATCGTATAAACGTCCGCCACGATAGTTTCGAATTGATTTGTGGCGTGGCTCAGATATTCGTATGGAGTCTGCAGTTCGTTCTTGGCATTGGAGATGAGGTTTTGAAATTGACGTGGAGGATAACGCTTGGGATCGAGGTTGAGGGTCTCCATGACGCGCGAGATTAATTTCTGCGAATCGGCAGAGTCGTAGATGCTAAAGGTGCTGCTATATCCAAGGCGCTCTACCTCTTGACGAAGCATGCGAACACAAGATGAGTGAAATGTTGAGACCCACATAGATTTTGCGATGGGGCCAACGAGTTCTGTCACGCGCTCTTTCATCTCGCCAGCTGCCTTATTGGTGAAGGTAATCGCCAAGATTTCATACGGGCGAACTTCGCGACGAGCCATGATGTAGGCGATGCGACGAGTAAGAACTCGAGTCTTTCCAGAACCAGCACCTGCAACGACCAATAACGGTGAACCGGCATGAGCGACCGCCTTCTGTTGCTGCGGATTGAGTCCGTCGAGCAAAGGGTCGGTCATCGTCATGGCGGGGAGTCTATTAGGCTTGTATGTCATGGAGCCGATATCAGATTCAGAGATCAAGCGCGTTTTAGTAGTCAATGCCCATCCCGATGATTCGGACTTCGGCGCATCAGGAACTATTGCGCAGTGGGTGCAGCAAGGCATTGTGGTCTCGTATGTTCTCTGCACTAATGGTGATCAAGGTGGCGAAGAATCTGGTTTTACCAAGGAAGAGATGCCAGCAGTACGTCAGCGCGAACAACGCGCAGCATGTGCAGCTCTCGGTATCAGCGATGTCACATTCTTAAATTATGTCGATGGCCATCTCGAACCAACTATTGCTCTTAGAAAAGATATTGTCCGTCAAATTCGTCGTGTGCAACCAGATCGCATCGTCTGCCAATCACCTGAACGCAATTGGGAACGCATTGGCGCAAGCCACCCAGATCACTTAGCTGCAGGCGAGGCAACGATTCAAGCTGTCTACCCCGATGCTCGTAATCCCTTTGCCTTTACTGATCTCCTTGAAAAAGAAGGTCTACAACCATGGCGCACAAAGGAAGTATGGATGCAGGGACATGCAGAACCTGATCACTTCGTAGATATCACTGACACATTCCATTTCAAACTTGCAGCGCTAAGAGAACATGCTTCACAGACTGGTCACGTAGAAAATCTCGAAGAGATGCTTCGCGAATGGGGTCAGCGCAACGCTGGAGTTGGCAAACTTCCTGAAGGTCGTATCGCTGAAGCTTTTAAGATAGTTAATACAAATTAATTAACTTCTTACAAATTACTTAGCTACTGCTTTTTTAATCTCAACAGTCTGGATGGGATATCCATCTCCTGCATACATCGCTTGAGTTCCGCTCATTTGATATGCACCCACTGCGCCAACTTTCTGCACAAGATCTAAACCTTTTGTGATCTTGCCCCAGATTGTATAATTAGCGCCAAGTGTTGTGTCTTGATAGACAAGGAAGAACTGTGAACCATTGGTCTTGGGGCCAGAGTTAGCCATAGCAACTGTTCCTGCTGGGTAATTGATACCTGTTGCTACGGGAAGATTCTCATCTACATATCCGGTCCATCCAGTCGGAGAGCCACTTCCGCTTGCAGTGGGATCGCCACATTGCAGAACAAATATTCCTTGAGTTGTCAGACGGTGGCAGAGAGAGTTGTTGTAGTAACCAGCGTTTGCAAGTGCTGCAATAGAAGTCACTGTAATCGGTGCCTTTGAACCGAGCAAAGCGATAACGATGTCTCCGCAGTTCGTAGTAATAGTTAATGTCTTTGCGGGTGTCTTAGTAGCTGCTGCTGGCTGCTTCACCGTTGCAGGTGTGTGGCCTTTTGCAGTGCTCTTGGCACATCCTGCAACTGATGTTGGACGCGTTGCTGCGTGGGCTGGAGTGAGTGAGACTAAAGCAAGAAGTGAGCTTGTGAGCAGTGCGATCGCGGTCGTTCTCTTCATTCTGCGGTTCCTATTCCCATTCAATCGTGCCAGGCGGCTTACTTGTTACATCAACGACAACGCGGTTTACCTCACGGACTTCATTGGTAATGCGCGTTGAAATCTTCTCGAGAACATCATACGGAATGCGTGACCAATCTGCGGTCATTGCATCTTCACTTGAAACTGGACGCAGAACTATTGGGTGGCCATAGGTGCGACCATCACCTTGAACTCCAACGCTGCGGACATCGGCGAGCAATACAACAGGACATTGCCAGATCTGGCGATCAAGGCCGGCAGCTTTGAGTTCAGTGCGCGCAATGAGATCTGCATGGCGCAGAATTTCTAAACGTTCTCTCGTGACTTCACCGATGATGCGGATACCAAGTCCTGGCCCTGGGAACGGTTGGCGCCAGATGATCTCTTCAGGCAAACCAAGTTCAAGACCTACGTGGCGGACCTCATCTTTAAAGAGCGTGCGAAGTGGTTCTACTAACTTAAATTTCAAATCATCAGGGAGTCCACCCACATTGTGGTGCGATTTAATATTTGCCGTTCCTGTTCCGCCACCTGATTCAACGACATCGGGATACAAGGTGCCCTGGACTAGGAATTCAACATCTCCCCCAGCTGCGATATCACGGGCTGCTTTTTCAAAGGATCGAATGAATTCACGGCCAATAATCTTGCGCTTCTCTTCAGGGTCTGTAACACCTGCGAGTGCACTGAGGAACTGATCAACAGCGTCAACGACAACGAGATCGACTCCGGTGGATGCAACAAAGTCGCGCTGTACTTGCTCGGATTCTCCACTTCGTAGCAGCCCGTGATCTACGAATACACAGGTCAACTGCTTGCCCACTGCGCGTTGAACGATTGCTGCAGCAACTGCAGAATCGACTCCACCAGAGAGACCGCAGATAACGCGCTTATCACCAATGACAGCCTTCGCCTTTGCAACTTCATCTTCAGCAATATTGTGAGTTGTCCATGTTGGCTTGCAACCTGCAATATTGATCAGCCAATTCTTGAGGATGGCTTGTCCGTGTTCTGAGTGAAGAACTTCGGGATGGAATTGAACTCCAGCTAATTTGCCGGAGGCATCTTCAAAAGCTGCAATCGGTGTATCTGAAGTTGATGCAGTGACGCTAAATCCACACGGGACTTCAGAGACAGCATCACCATGAGACATCCATACAGATTGAGATGCAGGAAGTCCTGCAAACATCTTTGAGCCTGCTTTAACATCTAAAGGAGTGCGACCAAATTCGGACTTGCCAGTCTGCGCAACTACGCCAGCAAGGGCTGCTGCCATTGTTTGAAATCCGTAACAGATTCCAAAGACAGGGATACCGAGAGCGAAGATTGCAGGATCTACCTTGGGGGCATGATCTGCGTAGACAGAAGACGGCCCACCCGACAAGATAATTGCTTCGGGGTTCTTTGCACTTACTTCAAGTGCGGTAATTGATGATGGAACAATTTCAGAGTACACATTGGCTTCACGAACACGTCGCGCAATCAGTTGTGCATATTGCGCGCCAAAATCGACGACAAGGACGCCGTGCTTATCGGCCATGCTGCATAATGATTTCTACGCGCTGGAATGACTTCACATCCGAGTATCCGCAGGTGGCCATTGCACGACGTAGTGCGCCAAATAAATTCATGGATCCATCAGATGTATGTGATGGGCCATTGAGTACTTCTTCAAGAGTTCCAACTGTTCCAACGTTTACGCGCTGACCACGTGGAACTTCTGGGTGATATGCCTCAGATCCCCAGTGCCAACCAAGTCCAGGAGACTCAACAGCTTTTGCAAGCGCCGAGCCCATCATGACAGCATCGGCTCCACATGCAATTGCCTTTGCGATATCGCCAGATTTTCCAACAGAACCATCTGCAATAACGTGAACATAACGTCCACCAGATTCATCGAGGTATTCACGGCGCGCTGCCGCGACATCGGCAACTGCTGTAGCCATCGGTACTTGAATTCCAAGAACTGTCTGCGTTGTGTGTGCTGCTCCCCCACCGAAACCGACGAGAACGCCAGCTGCTCCGGCGCGCATCAAGTGAAGTGCACCAGTTGTTGTGGCTACTCCGCCGACAATGACAGGAACGTCGAGTTCGTAGATAAATTTCTTGAGGTTGAGGGCTTCACTCTCAGATGCAACGTGTTCAGCAGAAACAGTTGTTCCGCGGATGACGAAGATATCTACCCCTGCATCAATCACTGCTTTGTGAAGCTGTGCTGTGCGCTGTGGTGATAGAGATGCTGCAACAGTGACGCCCGAATCGCGAATCTGCTTGATGCGCTCTTTAATCAATTCTGGGCGGATAGGGGCTGCATAAATTTCTTGCATACGACGCGTTGCATGCTTATCTGGCATCGATGCGATTTCACCCAGTGGAATACGTGGATCGTCATAGCGAGTCCACAAACCCTCAAGATTCAGTACACCAAGGCCGCCAAGTTTTCCGATTGCAATAGCTGTTTCGGGAGATACAACTGAATCCATAGGAGCTGCAATAAGCGGAAGATCAAACTTGTAGGCATCAATCTGCCATGACGTACTTACCTCTTCAGGTGTTCGTGTTCGACGGCTTGGCACAATTGCAATATCGTCGAATGAATAAGCCTGGCGGGCACGTTTTCCGGGAGCGATTTCGTAATCCATAGTTATTTCTTCTTGCTGTAGTTAGGGGCATCGGCCACATCGAGAACATCGTGTGGGTGGCTTTCCTGTAAGCCAGCTGCAGTAATTTGAATCAAGCGACCTTCGCGGCGAAGAGTTTCGATATCAGGTGCGCCCGCATATCCCATTCCGCTGCGAAGTCCGCCGACGAGTTGGTGAACAACATCTGCGACAGGTCCGCGATACGCAACCTTGCCTTCGATTCCTTCGGGAACAAGTTTGTCTTCTGAAAGTACATCATCTTGCATGTAACGATCTTTTGAATATGACTTCTTTTCTCCGCGAGATTGCATTGCCCCGAGTGAACCCATTCCACGATATGCCTTGTACATGCGGCCATCGATTTCAACGAGTTCGCCAGGTGATTCTTCACATCCTGCAAGAAGTGAACCAAGCATTACTGAATGTGCACCAGCAACAATTGCTTTGACAATGTCGCCTGAATATTGAAGTCCGCCATCTGCGATAAGTGGGATGCCAGCTTTGTTACATGCCTTCGATGCTTCGATGATTGCAGTTACTTGTGGAACTCCGACGCCTGCAACAACGCGAGTTGTGCAGATTGATCCTGGGCCGACGCCAACCTTGACTGCATCAGCACCTGCATTGATAAGCGCCTGTGCACCTGCACGCGTTGCAACATTTCCACCAATGATTTCGATGGTGGAAGAAAAATTCTTAATGCGAGAGATTGCATCGAGTACTGCACGGTGATGGCCATGTGCTGTATCCACGACGATGACATCGACGCCAGCTTCAATTAACTTCTGCGCGCGAGCAAAACCATCATCGCCCACACCGACTGCCGCTCCTGCAAGACCAACGTTCTTCACTAACTTCACGTGAGTAACTTGTTCGTCGACCGGAAGGTTGCGGTGGATGATTCCGATGCCGCCAGCCTTTGCCATAGCGATAGCCATGGTGGATTCAGTGACGGTATCCATTGCAGATGAAATAACGGGAACTGCCAAAGTGATGTTGCGTGTGAGGCGAGTTGAGGTATCTACCTCTGAAGGAACGACATCGGATGCATCGGGGAGAAGAAGGACATCGTCATATGTCAGGCCAAGGAGCGCGACCTTTTCAGAATCGATCATCGCTAGGCTCCCTTAGATATCTACGAGAGCGCAGTCTACCTGCTCAATTACGCGCCTAAAGCCTGCTCAATTTCATCGCATGCATGCGCCAGACCCTCTGCGCGAATCACAGATGTGCATTCGACGGCATCCCAGCCAGGACCGCCGACAACGATTCGTGGAGCGGGGCGAATGGCTGGAATATCCTGCCAATATTTGGCTGCAGCATTCTTTGGCAGTTGTGCCCATAAGAAAATCGCTGGAGGTGCGCATCGCGTCACCATTGTTGAGAGCGCCTCTATCGGGGTGCGAGCACCTAGAACATAGCTCTCGATATTTCGCTCGCAGAGTGCAGCGGCAAGTGCATATACGGGAAGCGAGTGAAGCTCTTCCCCAACGGCTGCAAGTAATACTGGGCGAGGATTTATTGGCTTTGAAAGTGCGATGGTTCGAGAATAGAAAGCGCTCTTGAGAATTTCAGAGAAGAGATGCTCAACCTCTATTCCCTTTTTGTTGTTCTCCCACTCTTCGCCTATAAGAAAGAGCGTTGGCACAATCACATCGGTCCATGCGCCTTCGATTCCATAGCTATCAATTTCATGAGCCAAGGTAGCTTCGACAAATGTACGATCCAAGCTCTGAAGCGCTTTATAGAGAGCTTCAACTACATCTTCGCGGATTTCAAACTCTTTGACCAACTTGGAAATCTTTACAACACCTTTAAAATTCCTAGCTTGTTCTGCAGCTTCTGATGGTGAAACTCCTGCGATGATCAAGCGACGCATCATGGTCAACCTTGCTAAATCTTGTGGGCAGTAACGACGGTGCTCGCCCTCGACATGTTCAGTGGGTCCAAGGCCATAGCGACGTGCCCAGGTGCGCAAGGTGGCTGGAGCAACACCGATGCGGCGGGCAACAGCTGCCACCGTCAGTTTCTCTTCAACCGCTCCTGCAGCGCTCTTTGCCATGTACCTATAGTTCCGTGAAGTGGGGCAACTCACCACTCCAAAATCGGACATTTCGCGCATTGAACAACACGTGGCTCGGTAGGTGGTTGAACAACCTATGAAACGGTTGTATCGTGGGGATATCTAGAACGAAGGAGAATTCCATGGCTGAACTATCACGTCTACCGCAACCGATTGCAGAGCAATGGGAGTGGCAGTACGAAGGATCATGCCGCACTATGGATTCAGAGATGTTCTTCCATCCTGATGGCGAGCGTGGTCCCCGTCGTCGCAATCGCGAGAACGCAGCGAAGGCTGTCTGCGCTTCATGCCCAGTAATTGCAGCATGCAGAGCTCACGCCCTTGCAGTGCAAGAGCCATATGGAATCTGGGGCGGTCTCTCCGAAGATGATCGCGCAACGATTCTCGTTCAGCGTGGAATTCCATTGATTTCCCACGCATCATAAATATTTTCTCCTCCTTGAGAAAAGAAAAATCCCCCGCACTCGAAATGAGTGGCGGGGGATTTTGCTCTACTAATGCATATTAATGCGAGTGCCCACCAGGACCATGTGAATGTCCGTGGCCTGATGCAGATGCTTCTTCATTTGCTGGACGTTCGAAGACAACAGCTTCTGTTGTAATAAACATTGCAGCAATAGATGCAGCGTTAGCAAGTGCTGAACGAGTTACCTTCACTGGGTCGATGACGCCATCTTTTGCAAGATCGCCATAGACATCAGTTGCAGCATTGAAACCTTCATTTGGCTTCATTGCGCGGACCTTTGCAACTACTACGTAGCCTTCAAGTCCTGCATTTTCTGCAATCCAACGAAGTGGTTCGTCACATGCCTTGCGAACAAGTGCAACGCCGACAGCCTTATCGCCTGTGAAGCCAAGGTTGTCGTTGAGAGCATCAGCTGCATGCACAAGGGCCGCGCCTCCGCCGATAACGATTCCTTCTTCAACAGCTGCACGAGTTGCAGAGATTGCATCTTCAAGACGGTGCTTCTTCTCATTGAGCTCGACTTCAGTGTGTGCTCCGACCTTGATGACGCAGACGCCACCAGAGAGCTTTGCAACACGCTCTTGAAGTTTCTCGCGATCCCAATCTGAATCAGATTGTGCGATTTCTGCACGAAGTTCGCCAATGCGGCCTGCGACAGTTGCTTTCTCGCCTGCTCCATCAACGATAGTTGTTGCATCCTTAGTGATGACGATGCGACGAGCGCGACCGAGATCTTCAAGTGTTGCAGCTTCTAACTTCATACCAACTTCTTCAGAGATGACTGTTGCTCCTGTAAGGATTGCCATATCCTGCAAGATTGCCTTGCGACGATCTCCGAATGCTGGCGCCTTTACAGCTGCTGATGTAAATACTCCGCGCATGCGGTTTACAACGAGAGTTGAAAGCGCTTCGCCCTCAACATCTTCAGCGACGATGAGTAGTGGCTTGCCTGCAGTAGAGACCTTCTCGAGAAGTGGAAGGAGTTCTGCAAGAGCTGAGACCTTATTAGAGACTAGAAGGATGTAAGCATCTTCAAGGATTGCTTCCATACGATCTTGATCTGTAACGAAGTATGGAGAGATGTAGCCCTTATCGAACTGCATTCCTTCAGTGAACTCGAGCTCGAGAGCTGTTGTTGATGCTTCCTCGACAGTGATGACGCCATCTTTGCCGACCTTATCCATCGCTTCTGCGATGAGGTCTCCGATAGCGCGATCCTGTGCTGAAATCGTTGCAACATCTGCAATCTGCGCCTTATCTTTTACGACAGTTGCGTTCTCGCGAAGACGAGCTGAAATAGCTTCTACAGCTGCTTCAATACCAATCTTGAGATCCATTGGCTGTGCGCCGGCTGCAAGGTTACGAAGACCTTCCTTGACCATTGCCTGAGCAAGCACTGTTGCAGTTGTTGTTCCATCGCCAGCGACATCGTTGGTCTTAGTAGCAACTTCCTTAACGAGCTGTGCGCCCATGTTTTCTACTGGATCTGAAAGTTCGATCTCTTTTGCAATTGTCACACCATCGTTAGTAATAGTTGGTGCACCAAATGACTTTGCGATAACGACGTTACGACCCTTAGGTCCAAGTGTTACCTTGACTGTGTCCGCGAGTTGGTTGACTCCACGTTCCATTGCGCGACGAGCATGCTCGTCGAATTCCAACATTTTGCCCATGGATTACTTCTCGATTATCGCGAGAATGTCGCGAGCAGATAGAACAAGGTAATCCTCATTGTTGTACTTGACTTCTGTTCCGCCGTACTTGCTGTAGAGAACTACATCGCCGACCTTTACATCCATCGGTACGCGAGCGCCATCATCGAAGCGGCCTGGGCCGACTGCAACAACTGTGCCTTCTTGTGGCTTCTCTTTCGCTGTATCTGGGATAACAAGACCTGATGCAGTTGTTGTCTCGGCTTCATTTGCCTTAACAACGATGCGATCTTCGAGCGGCTTAATGGCTACTGCCATGGTGGTACTCCTTTAAGTAATGACTAGTTTTAATCCACTGTGTGGGGCTCACCTGCGTTAGCAGTGTCGACCCTAGAGTGCTAACGCCAAGCCTATGGGCGCTTATTCCAAGGGGCAAATTGAGTTTGAGCCGAGAGTTAGAGGCTGACTTGCTCGACCTTTAGACTGGAATCGGCATCAAAGGCGCCCTGGGTGGCCGGTCTACCAGCGCTGACCATGAGGCTGCCTAAGGAGGCGACCATCGCCCCGTTATCGGTGCACAAGGCCGGGCTTGGAATCCGAAGCGCAATGCCAGCCTTTTCGCAGCGCTCGGTGGCAAGGGCGCGAAGGCGCGAGTTGGCAGCGACTCCCCCTGCGATCACAAGTGAATCGATTCCTGAAGATTTACATGCAGCGATTGCTTTCAGCAGAAGTACATCAACAACTGCTTCTTGGAATGAGGCAGCGACATCAGCGCGAACGAAAGATGGAGTGCTTTCAAGATAACGAGCAACTGCTGTCTTAAGCCCTGAGAATGAGAAATCGTAAGGACGCGTGGCCCAGTCATTCGATGTTGTCAGCCCTCGTGGGAAATCGATGGCGCTCGCAGAGCCGTTGACAGCTTCGCGATCTATTGCAGGACCACCCGGAAAACCTAAATCGAGAATACGTGCAATTTTATCGAATGCCTCTCCCGCGGCATCATCCATCGTTGCGCCAAGTTTTGTAATCGAACGCGTGATGTCATCTACTTGCAGAAGAGATGAGTGTCCGCCACTGACCAAGAGCGCAATCGTTGGATCAGTGGGTAGATCGTGAGTTAAGTAATCCACTGAGACGTGTGCAGCTAAGTGGTTCACTCCATAGAGAGGGCGACCAAGTCCTTGCGCCAATCCACTTGCCGATGCAACACCGACAAGGAGTGCACCTACTAAACCAGGACCTGCAGTGACTGCAACAGCATCGATATCTGAAAGTGAAATCCGCGAATCTTTCAACGCTCGTTCAATACTTGGCAACATCGCTTCTAGATGTGCGCGGGATGCAATCTCTGGAACTACTCCCCCAAAACGGGCATGTTCATCAACGCTAGATGCAATGACGTTGGCAAGCAACGTACGCCCGCGAACAATGCCGATAGCAGTCTCATCGCATGATGTTTCAATTCCAAGAACTATTGGCTGCATTAGGCAAAGTCCTTTCGCATCACGAAAGCATCTTTACCGGGACCGTAATAATCCATACGGACTGAGATCTTCATATAGCCAAGGCCTTTATAGAGCTCGATTGCTGATTCATTGGTGTGCTCAACTTCAAGCATCATGGCGCTAGCTCCGCGCTCAGTAGACCAATGCTCAATCTGACGCATGAATTCCTTAGCAATTCCCTGCCTGCGATATTCAGGTAGAACTGCAACGGTGAGAATGTCTGCTTCGACACCAGGTGCGGGCAGAAATACACCGCAATATCCGATGATGGTGTTTCCACTTTCAGCAACAGACATAAACCGAGTTGTTGGCATACCAGCAAACTCTTCTTTAAATTGCGCTGTGTTCCATGGTGAATATGGAAACAATTGTTTCTCATACGATGCAAGAACTGGAATATCTAAAGCAATCGGTTGGCGATAGGTAATCATGTGCGCTCCGCAGTCGGCACTGCATCAGGCCGACGCAGATACATCGGTTCAGTAACGTTCTGTGTAGCGCTCAGAGAGACTAACTTCTTCATATCTGGATACTGATCGATGATAAATCCATCAACCTCTGCGGGCTTACTGACCGATGGCCCTTCAACTCGAGCACCATCTCTATATCTCGCCCAGTAAATTTCTTTACGACGTGCATCGATTGCAACGGTGTACTCATCTTCCTTAATATCAATGGCATCGAGTGAGCAGATACCAATGACTGGAATATTGCGTGCGAAACCAAAAGTGTGAGCAAAAGAAATTCCAACGCGCAGCCCGGTAAAGGGACCTGGTCCCATCCCCACAACTACCTGCTGCGGTGGCGCTGAGACCTTGAGCGCTTGGGCAACTAACTGCGACAGTGCACGCCCGTGATCAGTTGCACCTTCATGAAAATTTTCAAAGAGCACGCTGTCGCCATCGATAATTCCAACAATGGTGCGCGAAGTAGAAGTATCAATCGCAAGGGAGAGAGTCATGCGCTAAAGCCCTGCCATCTCTGCCCCACTGAAGTAATCGTTACTTCACGCACTTCAACGGTGCGATCGATAACTATCTCAAGACGTTCATCACTCAACCGCGCAGATTCTTCTCCGCCCCATTCAATAACTGTGACTGCACTTTCGCGGGGTGAATCTAAATCCAGATCATCGAGATACAGAGCAGCTTTGCCACCTTCGAGCAATCGATATGCATCCACGTGGATGAGAGGCAGCGGTGCTTTATGGATACGAGAGATAACAAAGGTGGGAGATGTGACATCAGTGATTCCCAGCGCCTCACCAATTCCCTGAACTAGAACAGTCTTTCCTGCACCCAGTGGGCCATTGAGGAGGATGAGATCACCAGCTTTGCACTCGGCGCCAATGCGCATACCGAGCGCATGCATATCGGCTGCTGTAGCAATCTTCACTCGTGAAGGATAGTTGAAGAAAAAGAAGAAGGGCCCCCGGAAGACCTGAGGCCCTTCTCGACTTACTTAATTACTGCTCGTTGTAGTACTTGAGCAATGGAGCGCGGAAGTTCTTATCCACGCTGAGGTTTCCTGACTTGCGGGCTGCAGTTGCAATCGCGCCACCTGTAGGGAACTTGCCTGTTGTGCCAGCTCCAACCATTGTCTTCGCAACTGTAAGCAAGTTAGCAGTTGAGAATGTGCAGTGGTTAGTTCCTGATACCGCAGGACTTGATGCAATTGGTGCTCCAGTTGAGTCGAATGTTGTCCAAGCCTTTGGAGTTGTACTCCAGAAAACAACAAGCTTCTTAGTAGGTGCCTGGTAGCTCCGTGACTTCTTAGCTGCCGCGATAGCTGCATTGCGTTCTGCAACTAACTGTGTTGCATATGCATCGATGACGCGCTGTGTAGCACCAGCTGGAGTGATTGGATCAGCGACACCAGTCATCATGACTGTTGGAACGTTGACCTTTGCTGTTGTTGCGGCAAGCTTGCCCATCTTTGCCATCGCATCAGCGTTGCCCTTTGCACGTGGTGCGCCTGGGTTTGCTGGATTGAGGACTGCGAGCATCGCGTTGATTGCAGTGTTACCTGAAAGCGCTGCGTTATAGATAACTGCTGAATCTTCAACACGTGCTGAGTAATCAGTCTTTGTGTTGTCATAGACAGCGCCACCCACCTGAAGTTCTACATCCTGCGTTGCAAGGATTGCAAGAACTGCAGCTGATGCAGCATTTTCTAGAACAGCAAGCGCTGGGCTAATTGCCAGTGGGAATGACAACTTAAGAGCTCCATCTGGACCTGAGATTGAGTCGAAGTGATCAGATTGAGTTGGAAGTCCTGCCATCAAACCGATAAGCAAGAGAGCTGAACGTGATGGAACTCCTGCAGCTTCGAGCGCCTTACCTGATGCACTTGATGTTGCTGGCCATGCGCCAGTTGCCATTGATGACTTGAGGCTTCCAAGAACTGTAAGAACCTTGACGATATCGCCAATTGCTTCAGCATTTCCGGCTGCACCTGCAGAGTAGTTGCCACCCTTGATTGTTGGATCAAAGAATGTCTTGATACCCCAGAGAACATCGCCAGCAGCTGTGAGCTCTGGAGAAACGTTATCTGCCATACACATTGGCGCTACTGCATCAACGAGTGTTGGGTACTTCTCAGCAAGAGTCTGAGTGATGATTCCACCGAGTGAAGATCCCCACGCAAGAACATGCTTTGTTGTTGGAAACGCAGTCTTAAATGCGCCAACGAGTTCTACGTTTGTTGATACTGCAGAATCGAGGTTCCATCCTTGACGAGCGAAACCTGAACCCATGATTGCCATACCGTTTCCGAGGAAATAGCTAGCGATAGCTGGGTTTCCGCCAGGAATAGGTTCTGGAGTATTAGTAACTTTGTAACCAGTTGGCACTGAAGGCAACATTCCTGCAGGCAGGTCAATGTTGTAACGGTATCCGTGTGAGTACAGAGCAACAGTTCCGTTGAAGTTCGCTGGAACCATCATTACGTATGGTGCGCCGTCAGAAGTAGTTCCCTGACATGTTTGTACAGGAACCTTCTTATCGCAGATTGGTCCAACAGCTGCTGCATGAGCAGGTGTTGCAACAACGACAGTTGCAACGAGTGCAGCTGATGAAAGTACCGCTAAAAAGCGTGACTTAGTTGATGAGATTCTCATTATTGTGGAAGTCCCTTCGCTGGCATTGCTGGACGCGTCCATGTTGATTTAACAACTGCGCCAGAACCTGAATCGGTTGTGTAGAGAACATACTTGCCATCAACTGGCTTGAGATCTCCTGTTGGTGAGTACTTTCCGAACCAGTAACCGTTGTAACCGACGTGGCTGGTCTTTGAGTAGTTCAGTGGCAATAGTGCAGCTGATGCAAATGAAGCACCCTTTGCGTCGATCGCTGCGAGTAATGAAGCGCGAGTTGGATTAGTTCCAGCCGCCTTCAGTGCCTGTGCCGCAACAAATGCAGTGTTCATACCGATAAGAACGTTGTTATCGAATGCTGAACCAGGAACTGCCTTTGCATAGATATCTGAGAATAGTTTGACGTATTCATCGGTCATATCTGTTGTCGCTGGAGCAAATGAAGCACCTACTGCGTTATAGAGAACGCCAGCTGGTACTCCGGCTGCCTTAATGGTTGTTGCATCTCCACCAACAGATCCGAGGATCCACTGTGGCGCGTACTTAAGCGCTGCTGCTGTGCCGAGGCCAGCTGCTGTCGCACTTGATACGCCGAAGAGGATTACAACATCACATTTTGCTGCTGAGAGTTTTGTTACCCAACCAGCTGCAGTTGCTGCACTCTGTGAACCAGATGCGTAAGGAATCTTGGCAGCGAATGTGACTCCTGCTTGCGTGAAGCCTTTGAGAGCATCTGTTCCGAAGTCGTCATCTTGATAGACAAGCCCGATGGTCTTGCCTGCAAAGTTATCCTTAATGTATTGAGCCATGATCTTTGCTTCCATAACATAGGAAGGCAGGATTGCATAGGTTGTTGGGTACTTCTTTGTATCAGCAAATCCGCTGAATCCTGTGTTGACGAACAACACTGGAACGCCGCGACGAGCTGGGTTTACAGAAGCAGCAACAGCTTTGTTATTGGCAGTTCCAAGTGGTGCAATAAGCGCCATAACCTTGTCCTGCAAAAGTAATTTATTTGTCTTTGCAACAGCTTGTGTTGGGACATATTGATCATCTTCAACCTTGAGATTGATGCTGCGGCCGTTGACTCCACCGTTTGCATTGAGATAGTCAAAGTACGCCTTCATCGCGCCAGGGATCTTGTTATATCCGGGCGATGCTGTACCTGTCATTGGGAGCGTCATACCGAGTGTGATCGTTGAATTTGTCACACCTACTTCTGCTGCTTGCGCAGGAACTGTTGCCGCCGTAAGAGCTGCGACTGCAAGCACCGCGGTAGCTGATATCAGCGCGCGACGTTTCATTCGAGTCATGTCTTTCCTTCCATCGAGGGTTCTTACGTAGTTGTACGCAAGAGATTACTTATTCACCCGATGTTCCCGACGGGTACGTAATTGTTCGACAGGTCCGTTCGGGACAAACAACACTGTCAAAATCAATAACGTACTTACCAGTAGTCCGGGCAAGTTATTAGTTACTGCCTCTGAAGAACTGAAGCGGCTTGCAACCGCCCCTGCAATCTCAGGGATAGCAACCAATGTCACTGCCCCAATCATTACCCCTCCGAGGGTAGTTACGCCAGATAGAACCGCGCCTGTCAGCAAGGAAAATGAGAGAGAAAGAGGAAAGGCACTCGGGGAAACCGTTCCGATTGTCATCGCCAAGAGAGCCCCTGAAAGACCTGCAAGCCCTGCGCTAAGGGTGAATGCGAGGGTCTTATTGCGGGTGAGATTGATACCTGCAAGTTCTGCTGCAACATCGTTTCCGCGTACAGCTTTCCAACTACGACCATAACGAGATCTCATAACATTTTGTAACCAAAAGATTGCAATCAAAGTCGCAAGCGATGCAATCCAGAAGAACCATTTATATTGGGTGAAATCTTTCCCCAAACTCAGTGGAGGAAATCCCACATCGAAAAGTAACCCTTGTTCGCCACCCAAGAAAGCAAATTGATTCGCAATTGATGGAAGTCCAACAGCAAGTGCAAGTGTTGTTCCAGCCAAGTACGGACCACTCAAACGCGCTGCAGCTAATCCGAGAAGCCCGCCTGCCATTGCGGCGACAATAATTGCAGCAGAGAAACAGAGCCAGATAGGTGCGTTGTAATGAATGCGCATTAGCGCTGCTGCATAACCGCCGACACCTAAGAGTGCGCCTTGTCCTAGAGAAACTTGACCAGAATAACCAGTCAGCAAGATGATCGATGAGATACCAAGGACGAATACAGCAACTGATGCTCCTTGATATACACGAAGTTCATCAACAGCGCCGCTGAGGAAATAGATTGCTACTCCAAGAAGTAGAAATATTCCGAGACGTTTCTTGTTGGAAAGTTTATGCACGACGCCCTACTTTCACGCCAATGATTCCTTGTGGTCGGATAAAGAGCACGATCAGTAGAACTACAAATGGCGCAATGAAGAAGAGTGAGCCGCTGATATACATCAGTACAAAAGATGTCACTAAACCAAGAACAAGGCCGCCGATTACTGCACCTACCAAACTCTCTAGCCCACCAATCACTGCTGCAATAAATCCTGAGATGAGAAGGAGTGAGAACTCCATAGATTCCGGTGAGAAAGAGCCATTTCCATTAGAAGTCAGAAGCAGACCAGCTACCGCACCGGCAGCGCCAGAGAGAGCCCAGCCAAGAGTGCGGACTAGATCTACTTTCACTCCAGCTAACCGCGCAATCTCTGGAGCAAAGGCTGATGCGCGTAACGCAAGTCCAATATTGGTTTTCTGGAAAATCAATGAAAATACTAAAACGAGTGATGCGACAGAGATAACAATGGCCAACTTCATGGGAGAAAAGACGAGCGTATGCGTTCCGATTGAGAATCCAGTATTTGAAAGTGGCGGTTTTACAACAACATACTGGCCGCCCCAAATCATTGCGATACCAGCTTTAATAATTCCAAGCAGTCCGAGAGTTGCAATAATCGGTGCGACGCTTGCAATAGGTCCCGAACTTGTGTGCTTCAAAAGTAATCGCATAAATGCAATCTCTATCAAGGCACTCAGCGCTGCTCCTGCAAACATGGCAATGATGAGCGCCACCCAATAATTACTGATGCTTTGTACTACCTGATAACCAATATATGCAGATGCAAGTGCGAGTCCTGCTTGAGCAAAGTTAATAACGCGCGTTGATCGCCACACAAGCACAATTGCCATCGCCATCAGCGCATAAATTGCACCTGAAGTGAACCCGATGAGGATTGTGTTAATAAATTGAATCATTAGTACCCCAAGTAAGCAGCGCGCACTGCTGGGTCGGCGATGAGGTCTGCTGCGCTTCCGGTCGCTGCGACACGACCGAGGTTGAGAACAACTGCTGTATCTGCAATCTTGAGAGCGCCCATTGCGTTCTGCTCTACAAGTACGACAGTAAGGCCCATGGAATCTACAATTCCGCGGATAGTCTGAAATATCTGTTCAATCACAAGTGGTGCAAGTCCTAGTGATGGTTCATCAAGTAAAAGTAGCTCTGGCTTTGACATCAACGCTCTGCCGATTGCGAGCATCTGACGTTCGCCACCTGAAAGTGTGTCTGCACGCTGTAAAAGTCTCTCGCCAAGTCGAGGGAAGAGTTCAATCGCTTGGCTTTTAGATTCTGTTGCTTCTCGTTTATTGCGACGCCACAGCGCACCGAGATCTAGGTTCTCTTCAACGGTAAGTTCGGCAACAACTGATTTACCTTCAGAGACATGTGACACGCCTTTGCGCACATGAGCCTCAGGTTTACCGTGCAAGAGATTGTGGTTTCTCCACTCGGCAGTACCTGCAGTGGTGCTATTTAGACCCGAAAGTGCGCGAAGCAACGTTGATTTACCTGCGCCATTTGCGCCAATAACTGCAGCGAGTTTGCCCTTATCTACGGTGAAGGAAACGTCATTGATTGCACGGATTGCGCCGTGATCAACGGTAAGACCATGAACGATCAGGCTCATCTAGACCTGCGTTCCAAGATAGGCGGCAATGACTGCAGGATCCTTACGGACAACGTCAGCTGTGCCACTTGAGATTACTTCGCCGAAGTTCAAAACATAGAGTCGATCGCATACTGACATCACAACATCCATATGGTGTTCCACGATAAGCACCGACATCTTCGCGGTCAGATTTCGGATAAGTCCATTCATCCATTCAATATCTTGAGGGCCAAGTCCACCTGCTGGTTCATCGAGCATTAATACATCTGGTTCACTCACCAATGCACGAGCGATAGCGACTCGTTTTGTATCTGGATAAGAAAGAGTATTGGCACGGCGATTAGCTAGGGCTCCTGCATAGACTCGCTCGAGCGCGCTCATGGAACGTTCTGCAAGTTCTTTCTCATCACGAGTATTACGACCAAGACTTGCAGAGATAAGCCCGGTCTGAGCAAAACGTTGTGCACCAATCATCACATTTTCCAAGACTGTGAGATCTGGAAATAGGCCAACGCCTTGCAAAGTACGTGCAATGCCAAGGCCTGCTAATTCATCTGTACGCGGCCATGCTTGCTCTTTCCCACCAAATGAAAAAGTTCCAGAATCTGGTGTTACCAATCCGCAGATTGCATTAAAGAGAGTTGTCTTCCCAGCGCCATTGGGTCCAATAACTCCAACTACTTCATTGCGATTAAGTTGCAGGTGGACATCATGCAGAGCACGAAGTCCGCCGAAGGAGACAGATACTCCGCGAGCTTCGAGAAGAAAGGTGTTAGTAGACATGGGCGGAATAGATTCTAGGCACACGAGGTCCGATTCGAGTGACTATCTCATAATTAATTGAGCCCGATGCTGCGCCCCAATCATCGGCTGTGTATTCGCCATGAGAACCGTTTCCAAAAATGACAACCCAATCCCCCGATTGCAGCTTTGAAGTGAGGCCAAGATCTACAACGAATTGATCCATAGAAACGCGACCGATAATTGGGGACTTTCCACCTGATGACCAGATACCTGCATCATGTGCAATGCGTGGAATGCCATCTGCATAACCCATTGCGACTACACCAAGTTTGGTATCGCGTGAAGTGCTTTCAGTTGCTCCATAACCAACAGGTGAATGTGCAGGGACTTCTTTTACAAGATAGAGAGCTGCTCGCAGTTGCATAGCAGGACGTAGCCCAAGTGATTGCGAACTACCTAAAGTTTTTAGATCGGGTGAAAGTCCATACATTGCGATTCCCGTGCGCACCATGTCAAAGGCAGCTGCGTGATCTTTCAGTGTCGCTGCAGAATTGGAGAGGTGGCGAATTACATTGGTAAATCCAAGTGAATAAACTTTTGCCACCATCTCATTGAAACGCGCAAGCTGGCTTTCATTCTGCTTTTCACCTGGTTCATCAGCGCGAGCAAAGTGAGAGTAGATTCCAACAAGGTCGATATTACTTAGGTGCTCTGCACCTAACTGATCCCATTCGTTCAGGAATCCCCCACGAGTCATTCCGGTATCAACTTCAAGATGTACTTTCGCCTTCTTGCCTACTGATGCTGCAGAGATTTC
>CAIPLJ010000011.1 GCA_903865885.1 uncultured Actinomycetes bacterium
GCTTCAGCAATCTCGCGCATCTTGTCGGTGCCATCGTGCGCCTTGAGTACTTGCTGGCGTAGTCCGAAGGCGATCGCGAGCGCGCCGAGGGCGACTGCGAGAACGACATAGGTGATGTTGAGGTTTGAGCCGGTTACTTCCACATTCGATAGAGCGCTAGTTGCTCCCATAGGTTTCTCCTCCATTGGAGAGTCAGGGCGCCCCATATTGAATGAGGGCGCGCAGGCTAGGGAAGTTTAGGGTCAAAGGGGTCGGTTTTAGCAAATCTATACATACTTATTAGCGTGAAAAGAATGACAAGTAAGTAGGCTCCCCCAATGGCTAACTTTCCGAAGGACTTCATCTGGGGCGCTGCGACCTCCAGTTATCAGATTGAGGGCGCAGCTTTTGAAGATGGTCGGGGGCTCTCGATCTGGGACACCTTCTGCCAGACACCGGGCAAAGTAGCAAATGGAGACACCGGCGAAATCGCAAACGATCACTATCACCGCTATCTCGAAGATATCGCGCTGATGAAAGAGATTGGCATTAAGTCATATCGCTTCTCTTTTGCCTGGCCTCGCATGTTTCCTAATGGCGACAGCATTCGCGAAGAACGTGGTTTTGCTTTTTATGATCGTCTCATCAATGCGCTATTAGATGCAGGCATCGAACCACTAGCAACCTTGTATCACTGGGATTTGCCACAAGCGCTGCAAGATAAAGGTGGATGGACAAACCGCGATATCGTCTCAGCTTTTGCAGATTACTCAACTGCAGTTGTCGAACACTTTGGTGATCGCGTTAAGAAGTGGACACCGATTAATGAGCCATGGGTTGTTGCATGGCTTGGGTATGGAATCGGAATTCACGCACCGGGTGTAACAGATCGCAAAGCAGCATTTGCAGCGGCTCATCACACTGTTTTGGCACATGCAGCATCTACCACCGCGATGCGCGCAGTACGTAGCGATATCTTGACAGGGCCAGTTCTTAACCAGTCCAATAATGTCGTTGATGATTTATCAGATCCAATTCAGAAGCATGCATTTGATATTGCTGATGCGCATCACAATCGTTTCTGGATGGATGCATTTATGAGGGGTAGCTATCCACAGATTCTGCTCGATGAATTTGGTGACGAGCTTGCTTCTGTTATTAAGCCAGGAGATCTTGAATCTGCAACAGTGAAGAATGATTTCATTGGGATTAATTACTACTTTGATAATTTCATTCACGCCTCTAAAGGTGGCGGAATGCAATGGCATTCAATCGCGGGACTCTTTGAACTAGATATTGATGAAACTGCGCCAGAACCACTGACAGATATGGGTTGGCCGCTCACGCCATCGGGTTTAACAAAGTTATTAGTCCGCTGGCATAGCGAATATGGCGCCGCTCTTCCTGATCTCTACATCACTGAAAATGGCGCTGCATACGATGAAGGAATTAGCGCAGATGGAAAGTGCCACGACCAACGTCGTATTGATTACTTAACAACACACCTCAACGCAGTTGCTGATGCAATTGCACAAGGTTCACCTGTAAAGGGCTATTACCAATGGTCTCTGATGGATAACTTTGAATGGGCGCTTGGCTATGCAAAGCGTTTTGGAATCGTGCATGTAGATTTCGATACACAGAAGCGCACCATTAAAGATTCAGGATTTTGGTATAGAGATCAGATACTTTCCAACGGAAAGAATCTGTAAATCAAGATTTGACTGAACCTGCAAGAAGTCCGCGGACGAAGTAGCGCTGCAACGAGAAGAAGACGATCAAAGGAATAATGATCGAGATCAGCGCTGCAGGTGCAACGTTCTCCCAGTGAGAACCGAGCGATCCACCGAGGTTTGCAAGGTGCAACGTAAGTGGTGCAACATCATCTGTTCCACCAGCAAATACAAGTGCAACAAGAAGATCGTTCCAAATCCATAAGAACTGGAAGATCGCAATCGATGCAACTGCCGGAAGTGATAGTGGCAGAACAATGCGGCGGAAGACTTCAAAGTGGTTTGCACCGTCTACTCGTGCTGCCTCCATCAACTCTTTGGGAAGAGTTGATACAAAGTTGTGCAATAAATAAATAACGAGCGGCATGCCGAACATTGCGTGAGGTAGCCAGACGGAAGCGATAGTTCCCACAATATGAAGGGGTGGGATGATGGTGTGGCCAAATAGCTTTACACCTGTTGCAAAGAATGTAAGTAGCGGAAGTAAAGAAAGTTGTAGTGGAACACCTTGCAGAGCGAATAGCCCATAGAAGACGTGATCGCTTCCACGGAAAGGAATCCAGGCGAGAGCGTAGGCGGCCATCAAGCCGAAACCAACAGATAGAACAACTGCAGGAATTGTGATTGCGAGTGAGTTAATTGCAAAGGGAAGCATTCCTTGAGTTCCCACTTCGCCGCTGCCTGTCGAAAGCACTGCGCGGAAGTTATCGAGTGTGAAGTGTGGGTTGGTAAATGCGCTCCACCATCCGCTGGATGAAATATCTTCCTTTTTGCGGAAAGAGGTAACGACGAGACCAAAGGTAGGAATCGTCCAAAGAACTGCAACGACTGTGACTATTGCTGATGCAATTGGTGATGTAAATGGGCGCGGACTGTGCGCAACACCAACGTTCCTTTTTAGTGTCTTAGTTGCCATTATGAATGCTTCCGTTCTGCGCGAAGGGAACGAATGTTGTAATACGTAATAGGTAGAACGCCAAGGAAGATTAGTACAGCAAGTGATGCGCCTCGGCCGTAGTTGAGATAGACGAAGTTCTCATCGACCATGCGATTTGAGAGAACGTCGGTCTTAAAGTTTCCACCCGTCATCGTGTGAATAACATCGAATAGTTTGAGTGTGCCCACCATTGCGGTTGTGAGAACAACAATGATTGTTGTTTTAACCATCGGTACTGTGATTGTGCGAAATAACCTAAACCCTGTTGCGCCATCGAGCTGCGCGGCTTCTTCGATATCAGTGGGAATACCTTTGATTGCAGCAGATAAAATCACCATGGCAAAACCTGTAAAGCCCCACACATAGACAACCATCAAGAAGAGGTTGTTCCATGGGTGCCATAAGAGAAGGTGCTGCAGTGGAATGCCAAGGGATCTCATAACTTGTCCAACAAGTCCGCGCTGAGGCATATTGGGTTCTTCATATTGATACATCATGTTCCAGATAAGTGATCCGCCAACGAATGAGATTGCCATCGGCATGAAAATCAGCGCTTTGGCGAATGCCTCGCGCTTCATCTTATTAAGCATCGTTGCTAGCGTGAGACCGAGTGATGTCACAACTACTGGACAGATTGCAACCCAGGCAGTGGTGTTATAGAAAGCTAATCGAATATCAGGGTCTTTCACTGCACGTGTGTAATTTGTAAGGCCAACCCATTTCGATGAATCAGCATTTTTAAAAGATTCCATAAATGTTTGGATGGCAGGAATCCCAAGTCCAGTTAAGGCCAAGATTATTGCTGGCGCTAAGAAGAGTGAGAGTGCTAAACCGTTCTGCTTCTTTCCTTTAACGCGCGCACCTGCAGCAAATGCAATTGCATAGAAACCAAAGAAGATTGCGAGTACTGCAAGAATTTGGGCAATCTTGGGCCATGAAGAATGAAAAATGTCAGACCATGGGATCATGAGATTTTCCTACTTCCTTTTACCAATAATAAAAATCAATTTACCGTAATTACAAAATTTAAAGAAGAGACCGGGGTCCACTTTCGTGGACCCCGGCTCTATTACTTCTAGTTGCTGTACTGCAATGTGCTAGTTGGTATTAGTTACCAGTTTGCATCGATTGCTGCTGCAACATCCTTCATTGACTTACCTTCTGCGTAGAACTTTGTGATTTCCTTCCAGAAAGCACCGTTCACAGCTGATGGCATCAAGTCTGATGCGTCGAACACGATCGCACCTGACTTGTTCTGAAGCTGTGTTGCTACAGCCTTAAGTACTGGATCCTTGTATGTATCTAGTGGGATACCAGTGTTAGCAGATGTCCATCCGCCTGCAGCTGCACGTGGAATTCCGTATGCAGGTGAAGCGAGGTAAGCCTGGACTGCGCCAACTTCCTTACGTGTTGAGAATGCAACTGGGAATTCAGCTCCGCCTTCTACAGGGTTACCGAACTTCGCATTTGTTGCTGGGAGGTAGAACGCATCAGCGTCTCCTGCTGGACCGAATGTTGTTCCAGCTGGGAACATTGATGAGTAGAAAGATGCCTGCTGCAACATGCCGCAAGTACCTGACTTAAGTCCTGGAACTCCAGCATCTTGGAAGCGACGAGTTGCTACAGACTTGAGGTCACCAACCTGAGCTGATGTTCCAAGCCAAGCAGCTACCTTGTTCATTACACCCTGCATTTCAGGTGATGAGAACTTGAGCTTGCCTTGCCACCATGCGTTGTACTTCTTTGGACCTAGCTCGCGAAGAGCCATTTCTTCGATCCAGTCAGTTGCTGGCCATCCTGTGGCTGCGCCTGATTCGATACCTGCACACCATGGGTTAGCTCCTGCAGCTTTGAACTTCGCTGCAACTGCTTCCATTGCTGCCCAAGTTGTTGGGACAGTTACGCCGAGCTTCTTGAACTGTGCTGGTGAGTACCAGACAAGTGACTTAGAAGATGCGCCAAATGGTGCGCCGTAGATACGGCCGTTGATTGTTGTAAATGACTGCCATGCCTTGTTGTAGTACTGGTTGAGATTGGCACGTGTTGCAGCTGAAACTGGAACAGCCTTGCCTGTTGCAACCATTGTTGCTACTAGGCCTGGTTGTGGAATGAGTGCGATATCAGGTGCGTTTCCGCCCTTAACGCGTACTGGAAGAAGTGTCTCGAACTGGTCAGTTGCTTCGTAAGCAATCTTGATACCTGTGCAAGCTGTGAAATCTTTCCAGACGTTTGTCATAACAGTTGCTTCAGGATCACGGATACCCGCGAAAATCTTAACTGTTGCGTTATTGAACTTTCCGAACTCTGCGAAACTAGAACAATCAGCAGCCTTAGCTGATGTTGTAGTCAGAACAGATGCTACGAGTGAGAGTGCTGCGATTGCTGCACCGACTAGTAGTCCCTTTTTCTTTGACATGTAGTCACCTTTCAGGATGAAGTTACCTTCATTGGGTTTTTGAGGGTTTGTCCCGACTTGAATACCCGAAGGACCAAGCCAAGACCGTGGGGCAACGGTATTGCCAGTTGATTGCATGTAGCGAACTTGGACGCCATATGTAATAAAAGCGTTATAAACGCTATTTGGTACTGGTTTTCACGCTCGCAGCCTATTGATGGGGGTGTTGCAAAAGCCCTATAAAGGGTAGGTTTTGCAGTAATTTGCAGAGTTAACTGGGGGCAGTTATGTCGGGAATCGTTGAGATCGCCGAGCGGGCAGGGGTTTCTCCTGCCACCGTCTCGCGTGCGCTGCGCGGGTTGCATCATGTTAACGAACGTACTCGCGCAAAGATTGTTGCAGCTGCAATGGAAGTTAATTATCCGCTGCGTCCTGATCTTATTCCGCGTGGCTTAACCAAAAAAACAAATTGTATCGGAGTTATCGCACCCTATATTTCGCGCTGGTTTTTTTCTCAGGCTATTAATGGGATAGAGCAAAGTCTGCGTGAAGTAGGTATGGATTTACTGCTTTTCAATTTTTCCCAAGTTGATTCTCGTCAGAGAATTTTCCAACAGAAACAACTGCGTGGAAAAGTTGATGCAATCATTGTTGTCAGTATGCCGCCCACTGATGAGGAGTTTCTATCTCTATTGAGTTTGGGAATTCCAATTATAACTATTGGTTTTAACCACGAGGGGTGTACAAGTATCGCTATTGATGATGTTTTGGGTGGCAAAGTTGCAACGAAACATCTGACTGATTTAGGCCATCGCGAAATTGCGATGTTATCTGGCGCCCGTGAAACCGCATACAACTTCGATGTATCTGGCAACCGCAGCAAAGGTTATGCAGACGCACTCAATGAAGTTGGAGTTGAGTGGAACCCTGAACTGGAAATTCAA
>CAIPLJ010000012.1 GCA_903865885.1 uncultured Actinomycetes bacterium
CTGCCATGTCATAGGCAAAGAACAATTCACCAGCAACCAAACCGTATAAACGAACACCAGCTGTAACAATCTTTGCAGAAGGTGCTGAATACCCTTGATCCATTACCAATTGAATCTTTGGACCATCAAATTGTCCGACCCAACCTTCAGAGATTCCAGTGTTATGTGAGATAACAACTTCCAAAACATTCTTCTCTTTCACGCGCCAGAAACCAGCCTCTGATGCTGCCGGGCGAATGATCTCGCCCTCTTTATCGATGATCCACGAACGTGAGTAGTAATTCATAAATGGGCGACCATCATGATTAAAGACAACTTCGTGTGCATATTCAAAGGTTTCAATCGTTGGATATTCACCGCGGCCTTTGCCGCGCCATGTTCCGATCATCCATGCAAGTGGATTGAGATCAGGGTGAAGTCCTTCGGGGATTGTGAAGGCCATTAGAGCCTGCCTCTCTTATATGTACGACCATCGCGTGCTTGAGATTCGCGTCGTCCTTTGACGCCATAAATCACGAGCCCCACACCAACTACAAGTGCCACAAGTGCCAGCACCACAGTTGTGAAGAGCTCCATGGGGTAAGAGTAACTGTTAAATCTTGCGAACGGCCCACATGATTGCAAGGCCAGCGATGCAGACAATAAATACTTGCCCTAAGAACTTCACTTATGCCTCCACGATGATCTGTTGTGATGCGGCCACACCCTCAACCATTAACTGTGCATCTACCGGCGTATTGCGCTTCACGATTGCAAGTGCAATTGGACCTAATTCATGATGGCGAGCAACTGTTCCCAAGAAACCAACCTGCACTTCACCATTCATCACAGGTGTTCCAGTTGGCGGCATCACAACTGCATGGCCATCGAGGTGCAACATCACCAAACGACGTGGTGGTTTTCCTAAGTTATAAATCTTTGCAACAGTCTCTTGTCCTCGATAACACCCTTTATTCATATGTACTGACGTATTGAGTAGCCCAAGTTCATTTGGAATCGCTTTGTTATCGGTATCAATTCCATGACGTGGGCGCCCTGCAGCAACGCGTTCAGCATCCAGAACCCATGTACCAACCTGTGTTGCCGTTGAATCGAATGCTGCCTTCATCTCATCAAGTTCTGCGCGCGGCACCAAAGCAAATGGACCACCAATATCTGTTGCGGCCCCCGGTGCACGCATCACCGCGTATTCGGACGTTGCATCGCGAACTTCAACACGCAACATAAAGCGCATCTTCTTTAAGTAAGTGATCAAACTTTCTGCAAATGCTGGATCGAGTACCAGCCACGTAGTCGCACCATCATCAACTAAATTAAATTGATATTCGACATGTCCTTGTGGATCCAGAATCAAAGCCGATGTCCAGATACCTGCACCAAAATCTGTGAGGTGCTGAGTTGTTAAATCGTGTAACCACTTAAGGCGATCTTCACCTGACACAGCAACGACAGCGAGATGAGATAAATCTGCCCAACCTTTGCCTTCACCAAGTGCGCGTTGTTCTTTCGCTGGTTCGCCAAAATGCCAGATAGCTCCCTTATCGGGGCC
>CAIPLJ010000013.1 GCA_903865885.1 uncultured Actinomycetes bacterium
AAAATCGAAGCGATTAAAGGCGTTTCAGTTGTCGTAAACCAAGGTGAGATCGTCACACTCATTGGTGCAAATGGTGCCGGTAAGACAACAATTCTTAAGACCATTTCGGGTCTTCGTCCAGTATCAAGTGGTGAAATTACATTTGATGGAGCAAATATCAACAAGATCCCCGCACACGAGCGCGTGGATCTCGGTATCTCGCAAGTTCCTGAAGGTCGCGGAATCTTCCCTGGTATGACAGTTCTCGAAAACCTTGAGATGGGTAAGTTCAACCGTAAAGACCGTAAGGCTGAGATGCACGAAGATCTTGAGCGCGTCTACACCTTGTTCCCACGATTGAAAGAACGTGCGACACAAGCTGGCGGAACTTTGTCAGGTGGAGAACAGCAGATGCTTGCAATGGGTCGCGCTCTGATGGCACGTCCGAAGGTCTTGTTACTTGATGAGCCTTCTATGGGTCTTGCACCTCAAATGATTGCAAATATCTTCCGTATCATCACCGAGATCAATAAACAGGGCGTAACAATTCTCTTGGTTGAACAGAATGCACAGCAGGCTCTACAGCGTGCACACCGTGCCTACATTCTTGAAACCGGAAATGTTACAAAGGAAGCTGCGGCATCAGATCTTCTCAATGATCCAGCTGTCCGCGAGGCATACCTCGGAACTGGTGCTCACTAAAAAACTTAAGGATTGAGAATGAGGCAGGTGATGCGAGCAGTACATGTTCGCGCACCTGCCTCGTTTGTTATCACGATCTCATAGACGCACAAAGTGCGACCTAATGAAATGGGCGTGGCAACTGCAGTAACAAAACCGCTTGTTGCTGATTTATGGTGAGTGGCATTGATATCGACGCCCACAATTTTGCGATCAGGACCTGCGTGTAGCTGAGTGCCGATAGAACCGAGAGATTCAGCGAGAACGACATTTGCTCCACCGTGGAGTAGTCCCATTGGTTGAGTATTTCCATCAACTGGCATGCGAGCCACCAAGCGTTGCGGTGAGACTTCAAGCATTTCGATACCCATCTTGATATCGAGAGCGCCTTGTCCGCGTTCTTTGATGATTGCTAAGTAATCAGGTTCGGTCATAGTAGTTGAGTTTATATCTATGATGAGCGCCATGGCTACGAAGCGTCTGCTCTTGATAGATGGACATTCCATGGCCTACCGAGCATTCTTCGCACTTCCTGCCGAGAACTTCACAACGGCTCAAGGCCAGCACACCAACGCTATTTATGGCTTTGCCACGATGCTGATCTCACTACTTAAAGAAGAGAAACCGACGCATGTCGCTGTTGCCTTCGACGTATCTCGCAAAACTTTCCGCACCGAGATATTTCCCGAGTACAAAGCCAATCGCGCAAAGACTCCCGATGAATTTCGTTCGCAGATGTCATTTCTTCACGATCTTGTCAAAGGATTCGGCATCAGCCAATTTGAAATTGAAGGCTTTGAGGCAGATGACATCATTGCAACCATTACAAAGCGAGCCGAGAAAGAGGGAGCCGACGTACTTATATGTACGGGCGATCGCGATAGCTTCCAATTAGTTACCGATCAGACGACAGTTCTTTATCCCAAGCGTGGTGTATCCGAAATGGCTCGCATGACGCCGGCTGCAGTATTTGAAAAGTATGGAATGACGCCAGAGCAATATCCAGATTTCGCAGCTCTGCGTGGAGATCCAAGTGATAACTTGCCATCCATCCCGGGCGTTGGCGAGAAGACTGCCGCTAAGTGGGTTGTTGAATACGGATCACTCCAAGAATTACTCAAGCAGGTTGATGGTGTCGGCGGCAAGGTCGGTGAATCACTACGCGGAAATATTGAGAATGTAAAACGAAATCGCGAACTTACTCAGCTGATTCATGATGCGCCGATGGAATTTGAAATCGATGCGCTGGCATGGAGCGGTGTTGCAGAATCTGATCTGACCGCACTCTTTGAGCAGCTTGAATTTCGGACTCTCAAAGACCGCCTGAAAGTTATCTCTTCTACACCCACGGCTTCGACTACGAAGAAGAGTGATAAGACTGCAGAACCAGAGTTCTCACTCTTCGGTTCAGATATTGATTCAGCTGTACTTACAGCTGATGAAGTTAGCGCCAAGATCGCAGCCCACACAGGAGCGATTTCGATCGCATACGAGCTACACGAAGATCGATTGCATCGTTATGCAATCGCTCTCGATAAAGGCAGAGCCTTCCTAGTTCACTCATCCGATATGGGGGAGTGGGCGGTTGATTCTTCTATTGAGAAAATCGCTCATGATGCAAAGGCAGTTGCACGCGAGAATGGGCTAACAGGTGTCGCATTTGATACATCCCTTGCTGCATACCTGGTTAACCCGGGTGTTCGAGCACAGGAAGTATCAGATCTTCTCGAGCGATGGGGAGATGGAAGCCAGATTGATCAATCATCACCTGAACAGAAACTCTTAACTACGGCATGTGCGTTATTTGGGCTTCGTGATTCGCTGACTAAGGAACTCGACGATCGCGGACTCACCAAGCTCTACCGAGAACTTGAGCTACCTATCGCTGACTTATTAGCGTTGATGGAGAACAGGGGAATCGCTGTCGATAAGAAGGGCCTTGAAACACTTGCCACTTTCTTTGATGGCGAAGTTGCTCGCGAGACGAAGATTGCACATGAGTCAGCTGGACATGAATTTAATGTGGCATCTCCTAAGCAATTGCAGGTAGTTCTCTTTGATGAACTTGGCCTACCCAAGACAAAGAAGATTAAGACTGGTTTCACCACCGATGCAGATGCGCTCACATGGCTCTTTGAGAAGACATCACACCCAGTACTTGCTGCGCTCCTTCGCATTCGCGAGACAAAGAAGCTTGCGACCACTATTGAAGGCTTGCTCGTAGAAATTCAAAAAGACAAGCGCATACATACTCACTTTGCGCAGACTGTTGCAGCCACTGGGCGACTTTCATCAGTCGGCCCCAATTTGCAGAATATTCCAGTACGTACCGAAGAAGGGCGCAAGATTCGCAACTGTTTTATTGCAGGAAGTGGATATGACGCGCTGCTGACTGCCGATTACAGCCAGATTGAGATGCGCATCATGGCTCACCTATCCAATGACGATCATCTTCTGAAAGCATTTGAATCTGGCGAGGATCTACATGCAACAGTTGCAGCAGAAGTCTTCGGCGTTAAACCGACAGATGTGGACCCTGAGATGCGTCGGCAAATAAAGGCGATGTCATATGGGCTGGCATATGGCCTGAGCTCCTACGGCCTCGCTGCACAGTTAGATTTATCGCCTTCAGCGGCACAAGATCTTATGGATCGATACTTTGAACGTTTCGGTGGAATTCGCGACTATCTCAAGACAGTCGTCGAGGATGCTCGCAAAGTGGGTTACACCGAGACCGTTATGGGACGCAGACGATATCTTCCAGATTTACTCCACGATAATCGTCAGCGCCGCGAGGTAGCAGAACGCATGGCTCTTAATGCTCCGATTCAAGGATCGGCTGCCGACATTATTAAACAAGCGATGCTCAATGTGCAGAGTGCACTGGTTGCAGGAAAATTCAAGTCACGACTTCTGTTGCAGGTTCACGATGAATTGATCCTTGAAGTTATTACAAAGGAAATTGATGATGTATCAGAACTTGTGCGAGTTCAGATGGGTAAGGCATATCCACTGAAAGCACCTCTCGATGTCTCAGTTGGTATTGGTAAGAGCTGGAACGAAGCAGCGCACTAAGTAGTCGTGGTGGCGTTATCTTTCATCGCTTCGAGATCTTCCTCAGGAGTAGGAATTCGATCTGCTGCATGTAGTCGTGATTTTCCTGCTGTAAGAATTAAGAAACCGATTGCGATGCAGAATGTAGTAATCCAAAGAGCAATTGTTGGTGATTGATGTTCGGAGATGACACCACCAGCTGCCGACCCAATCGACATCAGTGTTCCTTCAACAGTCCAGAGCCAGCCCATCATTGCAGTCGGTGAACCTTTCGGACGGATTGCCTCCATCACTTCCCAATAAAAGACTTGGATGGCGCCACCGAACAATCCAAGAAATCCTCCTGCGACAATCATCGTCCAACTTGGATGGCTGATTGCCATCGGGATCGATGCAAAAATCCAGAGCCCATATGTAGTCCGCATCGCCTTGAGCGAAGATGTGCGTTTAGATACAAGTCCGGCAAGTAATCCACCAAAGATATTTGAGACACCCATTGCCGTAAATATCCAAGCGGTCAGATAAGGAACCTTTTCGATTGTTGTAAATGCGGGGACTGCAACATCGAATACCCCCCAACCAAAACCGATAAAGCATCCTTCTATCATCAGTAGCTGAAGAGGCTTATGTCTCCAGAGTGGAACGTGGTCTGCTGTTTTCTTTTCCGGAATCCAGCTACGCGAAATCTTGGTAATTGCCAATGAACCGCCACCAATTAACATCAGCGCACCGCAGATATTGAGAGGAAGTGATGGGTGCGATGAAAGGGCGAGGGATGTAGCAATTACTGGTCCGACAACACCGGCCGCACTCATAATCGCCGTATCCATCGCATAAGCCGTTCGGAGAAAATCATCAGTCACAACAATTTTCCATAAAGGCCGCACCGATAAATTAATTGGGGGAGCACTGAGTCCCATTACAAATGCGAAGATCAACATCAAAGGTTTTGAATGCATTGCATTGAGTGCAAATGCCATACCGGCATACCCTGGAACCATGACTCGTAATGGCCATGTCTGTCCATACTTATCCATTATCGAACCGCGAATACCTGCTGTAAACGATCCTGCTGCGGCATTCAAACCAATTGCGAGACCAGCAAATGAAATAGATCCGGTCGCTTGTTCGACTTTAAAAAAGATTCCAAGTCCGACCATTCCATATGCGACTCGAGCGGGAAAGCAGGCGAGAATAAGGACCCATACATTGGGAATTCGGAATAACTCGGCATAACGCTTCATTGCATCGTAATCGTACTGCGAAGCTCAATTTTTATGCGGGGATTTGCCTGTAATTCACCCTCGCCCGT
>CAIPLJ010000014.1 GCA_903865885.1 uncultured Actinomycetes bacterium
GATTGAAATGTTGTGGGATACCGAAGTCATCGATGTTCTAGGCGCTGAAAAAGTTGAAGCGCTCCAACTTCGTAATATCAAGACAGGTGAAGTCTCAAAGCGAGATTTCACAGGGCTCTTCGTCGCTATCGGGCATATTCCACGCTCTGAGCTTGTTACATCTTCTGTAACTCTCAATGAAGAGGGCTATGTCGAGGTTGAAGGGCGTTCAACGCGCACAAACCTTTCTGGGGTCTTTGCATGTGGGGATTTGGTGGATCACACCTATCGTCAGGCAATAACCGCTGCAGGTTCTGGGTGCCAGGCGGCCCTCGACGCTGAAAAATTCTTATCTCACTAGTAACCTTCCAACCGTAACCACACAGATAAATAGGAGTAACGATGAGCGCACCAACTAAGGTCACAGCAGCCGATTTCGATCAGGTTGTACTGAAGAGCAGCACGCCAGTTCTGGTTGATTTCTGGGCTGAATGGTGTGGGCCTTGCCGCGCAATCGCTCCAATCCTTGATGACATTGCAGCCGAGTACGGCGACAAGCTTAAGATTGTAAAACTCAACACTGATGAAGAATCTGCAATTGCAATTAAGTATGGCGTTACATCAATTCCAATGCTCAATGTCTATGTCAATGGTGAAGTTGTTAAGACAATCATCGGCGCAAAGCCAAAGCCAGCTCTTCTTAAAGAGCTCGAAGGCTTTATCTAATATCTTCTTTGTAGAGGATTTATTATGAAAGAGTTATCTCCAGATGAGATTCGCTCTTTCCAGCAAGAACGCGGTCTCCATGTAACTGGCGATCTCAACGATGCTACACAGCGCGCACTTGAAGAAGCGCGATGGAAGCTCGGAGATCGTTCACTCTATTTGCAGAGTTCGTCGATGATGCGCGGTGATGATGTCGCAGCACTGCAATCTCGATTAACTGAGATGGGTTTTCATTGCGGTCGCGTCGATGGCCTCTTTGGTCAGATGACAGAGGCTGCAGTGAAAGAGTTTCAGAAATCTGTAGGAACTAAAGTTGACGGTAAGTGTGGTCCCGCAACAATCATTGCACTACTGCGTCTGACAAAGATTGTCTCCGGTGGAGCACCTGGCGCACTTCGTGAAAGTGCAGTGCAGAAAAATCGTGGGCCAGCGCTCGCAAATAAAGTTATTGTTCTCGATCCCGCATCTGAAGAGTACGAGCGAGAAATTGTTTATGACATCGCGCAGAGAATTGAAGGACGCTTACTCGCACTAGGTGCAAGTGTTTTTCTTACTCGCGGCACAAATAACAATCCGTCTGAGGTAGAAAGAATTACATTTACCAATCAAAACAACGCTGATCTTCTCATCTCATTACATGTTGATAGCCATGAAAATTCGGCAGCACGTGGCGTTGCAACCTTCTTCTATGGCAGTGATCAACACGGTGTTCATTCAATCGTCGGTGAACGTTTTGCTTCATTGGTGCAGCGTGAGATTTGTGCGCGAACCGATTTTCTCAACTGTCGCACTCATGCAAAGACCTGGGATTCACTACGTCTGACAAAAGCGCCTGCAGTCCGTGTAGATCTTGGTTATGCGACAAATGAAAGCGACGCTGGCCGTCTCTCTCGTCCAGATTTCAGAGACACAATCGCTGAAAGTTTTATTATCGCGATACAACGCCTCTATTTATCAGCTGAAGATGATGCAAAAACTGGAACTCTTCGAATTTCAGACCTTCGTAGCGCTGGCATCCGCCGATAATCGGCGCACAACCATCGAAAGGTTTGTGGGAGACTTCTCCTTATGTCCGACATTTCAATCCGCTATCAAACTGGTGCTCCGCAAAATCTTGAAAAGAGATTTGCTGCGCGAGCCGCCGGAATGTTGCCTTCTGAAATTCGCTCGCTCTTTGCTGTGGCATCACGCCCAGAAATAGTTTCGCTTGCTGGTGGAATGCCAAATCTTTCAGCGCTCCCAATGGAGATGATGGCCGGAGTTGTAAACGAACTCATTCTCAACAATGGTTCTGAAGCTCTGCAGTATGGAAGCGGTCAAGGACATCCAAAACTTCGCGAACAGATTTGCGATGTGATGGCACTTGAAGGAATTCGCGCCAACCCTGATGACATTGTTGTAACAACTGGTTCACAACAAGCTCTCGACCTAATTTCGCGCATCTTTATCGATCCGGGCGATGTTGTACTTGTTGAAGCGCCTTCTTATGTTGGAGCACTAGGAACATTTCGCCAATATGAAGCAGCTGTTGTGCACGTTGAGATGGATCAAGATGGGCTAATACCTGATTCCTTGCGCGCTGCAATTAAGAGCGTTCGTGAAGCGGGACGCAAAATTAAGTTTCTCTACCTGATTCCAAATTATCAAAATCCAACAGGTGTTTGCCTACCTGCAGATCGCCGCACTGAAATCTTAAATATCTGCCGCGAAGCTGAAATTTTTGTCGTTGAAGATAACCCTTACGGTTTGCTTGGTTTTGATAAGCCTTCGCCAAATGCGATGCGCGCTGAAGACTCTGAAAATGTTATTTATTTAGGTTCATTCTCAAAGACAATCGCATCTGGTCTTCGTGTGGGTTGGGCGCTAGTTCCACAATCACTCAAAGATAAATTAGTTATTGCATCTGAATCTTCGATTTTATGTCCTTCAAACTTTACGCAATTGACTATCTCGAGTTACTTGGCAGATCAGCCTTGGCGCGATCAGATTGCAAGTTTCTGCGAACTTTATAAAGTGCGTCGCGATGCGATGCTTGAATCACTTGAAGAATATTTCCCGGCAGAAGCCACATGGACAAAGCCTGGCGGTGGTTTCTATGTCTGGGTCAATCTTCCTGCAGAGATCGATACAAAAGCGTTAATGCCAAAGGCGATTGTTGCAAAGGTTGCCTATGTCCCCGGCAATGCTTTCTATGCAGATGGCCTTGGTTCTTGGTCGATGCGACTTTCTTACTGCCACCCAACACCAGAGCGAATCCGCGAAGGTGTGAAGGCCCTCGGTGGAGTAATCAAGCAAGAGATGCAGCGCCGCGGTACAGCCTTACAGTAAATCTATCTAGTAATAATTTTGGGCTTACTTTCCTTCAATTAAATCAACAATGCGTTGTAAATCCTCATTTCCTGCAAATTCAATAACAATCTTGCCTTTGCCTTTACCGCTCTCAACACTGACGCGGGTATCGAGGTAATCGCTCAGTAATTCTGCAGCAGCAAGTCCGGCGCCAGATACACCCTTCACTGCAGATTTCTTTGTGGTCTTTGTTGATGGCTTCATCGTTGCAATGATCTCTTCAACTGCGCGCACAGATAAACCTTCGGCAACGATGCGGGATGCAAGCTTTTCAATCTCGTTTGCATCGGTTAGCCCCAATAGCGCACGTGCATGTCCTGCAGAAATTACTCCTGCAGCTACCTTGCGCTGCACAGAATCGGGCAAATTAAGGAGTCGGATTGTGTTTGAGATAAGCGGGCGTGAGCGACCGAGTTTGAGTGCGAGTTCATCATGAGTGCAGCCGAAATCTGAAAGTAATTGCGCGTAAGCAGCGCCTTCTTCAAGTGGGTTGAGATTGCTGCGGTGAATATTTTCAATGAGGGCATCGCGCAACAATTCATTATCCGGAGTCTGTCTAATAATGACAGGAATTGATGTTAGCCCTGCAGCTTTAGCTGCGCGAAAACGTCGCTCTCCCATAATGAGTTCGTATTTAGTATCTGAAACTTTACGAACAACGGGTGGTTGCAAAATTCCAACAGCTTTTATTGATGCAATGAGTTCATTGAGCGCTGTTTCATCAAAGACTATACGTGGTTGACGTGGGTTAGGAAAAATCTGATTGATAGGAACTTCATTCTGTTGTGCAACTTCTGTGCCAGCAACTGTGAGTGAAGTTGGAATCAATGAATCAAGATTTGTTCCGAGACCACCGCGCTTTACTGCCATTATGCGATTCCGCCTTTGTAATTGATGCTAACAACATTGCTATCAAATACGATTTCATCCTTAGCTTTACCGCGCTCTGCGATCTCGCGCGCAACCTGCATGTATGCAATCGCTCCCGGTGAAAGTGGATCGTATGTCATCACTGTCTGGTTATAAGAAGGTGCCTCTGACACGCGCACTGCGCGAGGAATTGGAATATCAATAAGTTCATTAGGAAAATGTGCGCGAACATTTGCTGCAACATCATTTGATAGACGGGTGCGTGAATCAAACATTGTTAAGACAATTGTTGAAAGATTAAGGTTTGGATTTAATCGCTTCTTTACAACTCCATATGTCTCAAGAAGTTGAGATAGGCCTTCGAGTGCGTAGTACTCAGTTTGAATCGGAATCAATAACTCTTTCGATGCAGCAAATGCATTGATGGTTAAGAGGCCAAGAGATGGTGGGCAATCGATAAAAATATAATCGTAATTAACGCTGATACTTTCAATTGCTTCTTTCAGTTGAAGTTCGCGTGCGACCATTGAAACTAAATTAATTTCAGCATTTGCAAGAGATGTATTTGATGAAACGCAATCAAGGACAGGAAAGCCTGCAACTTTCTTTACAACATCCAACATCTGCGCATCGCCCATAAGAACTTCATAAATACCTGCGCTATCACGATGTTCAACTCCGAGCGCAGTCGATGCATTGCCCTGTGGATCAAGATCGATAACGAGAACGCGAAGGCCGCCCATCGCTAGCGCCGCTGCAACATTGACGGTGGTGGTGGTCTTACCTACCCCACCCTTCTGATTGGCGACGGTGAAGATGCGGGTTGAGGCCGGCTTTGCCATCGCCTCTTTGAGGCGTCGGACGCCTACGACCTTAGTTTCACGTGAATCATCGCCAGCCATGCACGAATCTAATCATTAAATGGCAGGCGTACCTTTACGGAGCTCGACGATACGGCCGAGTCCTATCCCCTCTAGGGTAATTTCGTGCAAGGTGGCGTTCTTCATCCCTACCATTTCGGCGGCGGCGCCCTCCCCCTTCATGGCAAGGAGCGCCCCATTGGTCTTGACCATATGCCAGCTCATTTTTTTAAGCTTCTCCAGCGGTGCCACTGCCCGAGCGGTGACGAAATCAGCGGTTTTTTTGACATCCTGAGCACGGCCTCGGATCACTTCAATTGAGGTACCCGCGGTCGCCTCTTTGAGGAATTCAACCCGGCGCTCGAGCGGTTCAATGAGCGTTACTTGTAGATCTGGCCTCGCCAAGGCAATGACAATTCCGGGTAGGCCAGCCCCTGATCCGATATCAAAGAGCGATGCACCCTGCGGTAGAAGCTCGGTTATGGGTAGGCAGTTGAAGATATGGCGCTCCCAGATGCGCTCTCCTTCGCGTGGGCCGATAAGGCCACGTTCGATACCTGCGGTGACGAGAAATTCCGCAAAGGCACGGATTTCAGCCTCGCGTTCGGGAAAGTAGCGGCCGACTAGCCCCTCTACCGAATGTTCCACGTGAATCAGACTGGGTGAAACTTACGCCGGGTAAATAACTACGTAGCGGTTTGGATCTTCCCCGTCAGATTCTGAGGTAAGCCCCAAATCCTGGATTGTGTCGTGGATGATTTTGCGCTCAAAGGCATTCATTGGGTCGAGCTTGATTGAGCTACCCGTGGTCTTTGCCTGCTCAGCCATCTTCTCAGCGAGAGCCTTGAGCTCTTTGCGGCGGCCAGCGCGGAATCCATCGATATCGAGCATAAGGCGGCTGCGGTCCCCTGTTGAAGTCTGAACAGCAAGGCGTGTGAGCTCCTGGATTGAATCGAGGACTTCGCCTTCACTGCCGACGAGGTGCTTGAGATTGCCACCGACGATTGCTAGCGCTGCGCGACCATTTTCAACATCGATATCGATATCGCCATCGAGATCTGCAATATCAAGTAAGCCCTCGAGGTAATCGGCTGCGATATCGCCTTCCTCTTCAAGCTTTGCCGCGCTCTTTGGAGCCTTGGCGACCTTCTCTTCAGTCTCTTCTACTTCTACAACTTCAGTTACATCTGGCATCTCTGCCCCCTTTGTCCTATTTAAAGCGTTATTAATAGTATTTGTCTAGATTACTTCTTCTTCTTTTTCTTCTTTGGCTGCTGACGTTGTCCCAGGACTTCTGGCTCAGTGGCCTCGTCTTGGTCAATTCCTTCTACCTCTTTGCCGTCCAACTTTGCTTTGTGGGCGCGCTTTTTCTGGAGCTCTTCATATGCAGGAGATCCAGGTGTTGGGTTTCTCTTAATGACATAGAACTGTTGTCCCCATGTCCATAAGTTTGTTGTCGACCAGTAAATCAAAACACCAACAGGGAAGTTCACACCTGAGATAGCAAAGATGACTGGGAATAAATACAACATGATTTTCTGTTGTTGCAACATCATATTATTTGATGAATCCATCTTTGGCATTCCTTTAACCATCAACTGACGTTGAGTTGTAAAGGTTGTGCCTGACATAAATGCAATAAGGAGAACTGTCACGATCTTTACAGTGACTTTATCTGAACCTAAGAAAGTCTCAGAGATAGGTGCACCGAAGAACTTTGCTTGCGCTGCGCTAATTAAGTAATCACCTTTAAGAAAACCGTGTGGTTTATTCTTTGCAATTCCATTAAGAACAGTAAAGAGTGCGAAGAAGATTGGGGCTTGGGCAATTACTGGAAAACATGATGCAAGAGGGTTTGTCTTATGCTCTTTGTAGAGCTTCATCATCTCTTCTGATTGCTTCTGGCGATCATCTTTATACTTCTTTTGAATCTCTTTCATGTGTGGTTGCAGAGCTGTCAGTGCGCGCTGGCTCTTGATCTGCTTCACAAAGAGTGGAATCAAAATAATACGGATGAGAACAACGAGGCCCATGATCGACAGTGACCATGTCACACCCGAATTTGCTCCGAAGATTGGTGCGAGAAGTTTATGAATAAATACAATCACACCGGAGACGATGTTATAAAGCGGATTAAGAATAAAGCTCATTAGTTAGCGCCCACCACTTCTTTTTCGTTCATTGAAAGTAAATTCTTTACATCTGCTGAATCTAGGTTTTCATCAACATAATCGACGCCGCCTTGAGACCAAGGGTTACATCGAGCAATGCGCCAAGTGGCCATTGCAATTCCTTTTACGCCATAGCGACCAACTGCTGTGATCGCATAGTTGGAACATGATGGGTAGTACTTGCAGCGCGGAGCCACATTCGATGTTGCGATTTGATAGGCGCGAACAAGTGCGATGGCAATCTTTCTCATTACTTAGTAACCACTTTCTCGGCTCGAGAAATTAACTTTGTGATCAGCTCTGAGATTTCAGTGGAGATATTGACATCTCCTTCTTGAGTAAGAGCGCGGATGACAAGTAGTGAACCTGTTGGCAGTAGTGAAATCATTGGCGCAACTGCATGACGTACTTTGCGCGAAATGCGATGGCGTTTAACAGATCCGCCAGTTGATTTACTAATAATGAGTCCGCACTTTGCAGATGCGTTATTTGTGACAGGCGAAAGATAGAGATATCCAACAAAGTGTTGTGAGGTAACTCGGGTGCCGCTCTTCGTTGCGCGAGCGAAATCTGAGCTTGAAGTTAAACGTGCATCTAGTGGGAGCACGAGATTTTCCTGTGCGCTCGAAACCTTACGCTGAGAGCTTTGCGCGGCCCTTAGCGCGGCGAGCAGAGAGAACTGCGCGGCCTGCGCGGGTAGCCATGCGGGCACGGAAGCCATGCTTCTTGGCGCGGCGACGCGTATTTGGCTGGAAGGTGCGCTTTGTCATGAGAACTCCAAAATCTGTGAGGCGCTAATTGCGCCTATCGGTCATAAGTACGGGGGAAGCAAGGAGGTAACGGTAATGGTGTGGATAAGGGTGGGTCAAACTCGCGATCAGCCCCCGCCTAGGTCTCAAGGTGTGGATAACCACTTGCTATTTCACAGATAGGGGTCTATTTTGCGGGTTCTCCACAGGTATCCGTCAATTTCGGTCTAAATCAAGGGTAAACCCGTACTTTAGACCACAGCCTGTGGATAACATTGTGGATAGACCTGGGGGCTCATTATGGCAGTTGTTGGCGTCGAGCTAACAGAGCTCTGGGATCGCGTAGTCGAGCATGTATCGGCAGGCGAACCCCAGCATCGCGCCTTCTTAGCGATGACTAAGCCTTTAGGTCTTCTACAGAACGAAGGTGGCGCAACCAGTCTCTTGGTTGCCGCCCCCAACGCTTTTGCAAAAGATGTTCTTGAATCCAGACTTCGCGCGGTTGTCAACGAAGTTCTCACAAATGAACTTGGTGAAAAAGCAAATATCGCAGTGATGGTTGATGAAACTATCGAACTCGCAGATTTACCTGCTCCGGCCATAACTATCGACAACATTGTCCCTCGCGTTGTCCGCGAAGAAGACTCTGGTCGCAAATCAGATGAGCCATCACAACTTAATGCTCGGTATATCTTCGACACTTTCGTCAGTGGTGCATCAAATCGTTTCGCTCACGCCGCAGCATTTGCAGTAGCAGAAGCACCCGCCAAGGCGTACAACCCACTCTTTATCTACGGTGATTCAGGACTTGGTAAGACCCACCTTCTGCACTCAATTGGCGCATACGCCAAAGAGCTATACGGCAATGTCCGTGTGCGTTATGTATCCTCTGAAGAATTTACCAACGATTTTATTAACTCGATCCGTGACGATAAAGCTACTGCTTTTCAGCGTCGATACCGCGACCTCGACATCTTACTCGTCGACGATATTCAATTCTTAGAAAATAAAGAACGTACCCAGGAAGAGTTCTTCCATACATTTAATACTCTCTATAACGCTAATAAGCAGATTGTTATCTCATCTGATCGCCCACCAAAGCAGCTCACCACTCTTGAAGATCGCCTTCGCTCACGATTCGAGTGGGGTTTGATTACAGATATTCAGCCGCCAGAACTTGAAACCCGTATTGCAATTCTTCGTAAGAAAGCTGCGCAAGATAAATTAAATGCTCCAGATGATGTCCTTGAATTTATCGCATCAAAGATTTCTACAAATATCCGCGAGCTCGAAGGTGCACTGATTCGCGTCACCGCTTTTGCATCTCTCAACCGCCAAGTTGTAGATATGGGTCTTGCTGAAATCGTTTTGAAAGATCTGATTCCAAATGAAGTTAACTCTGAAATCACTGCTCCAACAATCATGGCCCAGACTGCGGCCTATTACAGCCTGACTATCGATGACCTTTGTGGAACATCCCGATCTCGCGCTTTGGTAAATGCGCGACAGATTGCGATGTATCTCTGTCGCGAATTAACTGAGCTTTCCTTACCGAAGATCGGCCAAACATTTGGCGGCCGCGATCACACCACTGTGATGCATGCCGACCGAAAGATCCGCGAACTTATGGCTGAGCGCCGTTCGATCTATAACCAGGTCAACGAACTCACTACCCGTATTAAGCAACAGATGAAGTAATTACCTAAATAAGGGTTATGTCCGTTTTCACCCCCTTTACCCCCAAGGTGGGGATAACCTGTGGACAACTGTGGATATAACCGCAATTTATGTGGGTATCTCAGTATTAGACCGATAGAAGAAAGGTAGGTATTGGATATGGCCAGATCACTGCACATACTTACCCACACCTCCGGCGGCGTTTTCCACAGCGTTAAACAGGGTAATAAAGGCTCTGACCTGCACTTTTACCCTTTCTCCACAGTTTTTGCCTGCGGTTACTACTACTACCTTTATATATATAAAACCCGTTTCCAAGCGGACCGCTTCCACATTAGATTTCAACCACTAAACACCTACATGGATCCGAGGGCTACGGCGTGAAATTTACTGTTGATCAACACTCACTCACAGATGGAGTTAATTGGGTTTCCCGAAGTCTCTCCACACGCCCTATTAAAACCGAGCTTCTTGGAATAAAGATTGATGCAACAGGTGATGAAGTATTTCTCAGCGGTTCAGATTTAGAAACCTCTTCAAAGGCTCACTTTAAAGCAGACATTCTAGAAAAAGGCGCAGTACTAGTTCCAGGAAAGTTACTCGCAGAAATTTGCCGATCACTTCCTAATAAACCAATCACCATCACACTCGATGGAACTCGCGTACTTGTTACATCTGGTGCTGCCAAATTTACTCTTCCTACACTTTCACTTTCAGAATATCCAAACCTTCCCGAACTTCCTGAGACAACCGGAACAGTTGCAAGCGACACATTCGCAACAGCTGTTGCACAAGTTGCCATCGCTGCAGGCCGCGATGATTCACTACCAACACTTACCGGTGTTCATGTTGAAATCACTGAAGACACCATCACACTTGCTGCAACAGATCGCTATCGCCTCGCGGTTCGCGAATTTAATTGGAACCCAACAACTCCAGGATTTTCAACATCTGCACTGATGCGTGCTCGCACACTTGCAGATGCTGCTAAATCACTTGTTGGGACAAAGAATGTTTCACTCTCTTTTGCACCATCAACATCTAATGATCGCCTCGCAGGTTTTTCTGGCGATGGCAAAACAATGACATCACGTATGTTGGATGGAACATTTCCCCCATACCGCCACCTACTTCCGACAGATTCAGTCACGACTGCAGTTGTTGAAGTTGCGCCATTCCTCGATTCTGTTCGCCGCGTTGCACTTGTTACCGATAAAACAGTTCCACTACGTCTTGAATTTAAAGATGGTGGAGTATCACTCGAAGCAGGCGCAGGCGAGGAAGCGCAAGCAACAGAGACAATTGATGTGCTTTTAAACGGCGAACCAATTTCAATTGCATTTAACCCAGTCTTTCTTGCAGATGGCCTTCAAGCAGTTGGAACACCATTTGTTCAAATTTCATTTACCGGCTCCAACAAACCAGCGATCCTCACCGGACGTACCGAACCCAATGGTGCATCTATCGAGAACTACCGCTACCTGTTGATGCCAATGCGCTACGCCTCTTAACGAGCAATCCCAATGCGCGTAACTCGGCTAGCGCTGACCAATTTCCGCTCCTATAAAAACCTCGAGCTGGAATTCCCCACTGGTCCCACAACCTTCATCGGCAATAACGGCAGCGGCAAAACAAATATCGCCGAGAGTTTAATTTACCTTGCATATCTTTCATCCCATCGCGTATCCAGCAACCAACCATTGATATCACTCGGTGCAGATCAAGCAATCATCCGCGCAGAGATTGAGAGCCAAGGTCGCACACTGCAAGTAGATCTTGAAATTAATGCAAATAAATCAAACCGCGCACGCCTTAACGGCAACGCTGTTAAATCACAACGCGAGATATTGGGCGCTCTACAAATTATTTATTTCTCACCTGAAGATCTCGATCTTGTGCGCGGTGAACCCACACACCGCCGCGACTTCTTAGACAAACTCCTTATTACCCAATCACCTCGTCTTGCAGGTGTCATTAGCGATTACGAACGTGTAGTAAAACAACGCAACACGCTATTAAAAACTCGCGCGCCAGAAAACGCGCTCGTGCCATGGACTGAACAACTTATCTCTTACGGGGCGCAACTATCGGCAGAGCGCATTAAATTAGTTGATGACTTAAACCCATATGTTGCAGCAAATTACGCAAACTTGAATGAGGTAAAAGCTGCATCAATCTCTTATAAATCATCTACCGATAACTTATCCGCAGACATTACACACAATGTGGAAATCTTAACTGCGCGTCAATTAGAAGTTGCGCGTCAAGAACAAGAACGCGGAGTCTCATTGATCGGCCCACACCGCGATGACCTACATCTACAACTCGGAGACTTTCCTGCAAAAGGGTATGCAAGCCACGGCGAATCCTGGTCGATGGCAATCTCACTACGTATTGGTTCTTACAATTTATTAAAGTCAGAAGGCGCAGAACCTGTATTAATCCTCGACGATATCTTCGCCGAGTTAGATACTGCGCGCCGCCAACAACTGACTTCAGTTACCCAGATGGCAGAGCAAACATTTATTACTGCAGCTGTTGAAAGTGACCTACCTGCCGAATTACTATCGACCAAGTTCTATGTGACACCAGGAGAGGTTCGACGATGAGCAAACGCGACCTCGCACACGATCTCTTCCAAAGTTATAAAACTGGATTTACTAAAAAGAAAAAGATTGTCGAAGAGCGCACCCAAACCCCGGGCGACCCCACACTGATTGCCAATGTTCTGAACGACCTCATCCAACAACGCGATTGGGATGCAGGCCTTGCCGAAGGAACCCTCTTTGCCACATGGCCACAGATCGTCGGCCCCGAAATCGGCCAACACACAACACCGCTTTCAATGCTCGATGGGCGCCTGTTGGTCCAATGCTCATCAACAGCATGGGCGACCCAACTCAACCTCGTTGGCCCATCCTTATTAGAGAAGATCCGCTCTAGCGCCCCAGGCGCCCTGGTTGAATCCCTCGACTTCATCGGCCCGCAAGCTCCTTCATGGAAACGCGGCCTGCGCACCATCTCCAACGGGAGAGGCCCCCGCGACACCTATGGCTAGGGAATAAACCCGTACTCCTTCCAGTTACACCTTCTGTAAACCTGAGTCGCCTCGACTCAACTCTTTGCGTAGAATCGACTCAGGTTACAAAAGCCCCCAAAGGGCAGCCTCGACCCAGATCGGCTCGAGAGACAGTTAGAAATTACAGAGGAGCAACACAATGGCTAGAGCAGTCGGAATCGACTTAGGAACAACTAACAGCTGCGTATCAGTACTCGAAGGTGGAGAGCCAACGGTTATTGCAAATGCAGAAGGCGCTCGCACAACTCCATCGATCGTCGCATTCGCAAAGAATGGCGAAGTTCTTGTTGGTGAAGTTGCAAAGCGTCAATCAGTGACAAACGTCGAACGCACAATCCGTTCCGTAAAGCGTCACATGGGTACTAACTGGTCGATGGATATCGACGGCAAAAAGTACACCGCACAAGAAATTTCAGCGCGCGTATTACAGAAGTTAAAGCGCGATGCAGAGGCGTATCTCGGTGAGACAGTAACGGATGCAGTTATCACTGTTCCTGCTTACTTCAACGATGCACAACGCCAAGCAACAAAAGAAGCTGGCGAAATCGCCGGCCTCAATGTTCTTCGTATTATCAACGAACCAACTGCTGCAGCACTTGCATACGGTCTCGATAAAGCAGATCAAGAACAGACAATCCTTGTCTTCGACCTTGGCGGCGGAACATTCGACGTTTCACTATTGGAAATCGGCGACGGTGTTGTAGAAGTTAAAGCAACCAATGGTGATAACAACCTCGGTGGCGATGACTGGGATCAATCACTTGTTGATCACCTCGTTAAGACATTCGGATCTGCAAATGGCATCGATCTCACAAAAGATAAGATGGCGATGCAACGTATCCGCGAAGCTGCTGAAAAAGCGAAGATCGAACTCTCATCTTCACAATCAGCAACAATCAACCTTCCATACATCACAGTTGATTCAGAGAAGAACCCACTGTTCCTTGATGAAACAATTACTCGCGCACAGTTCCAGTCATTGACTGCAGATCTACTCGAGCGATGCAAGAAGCCTTTCCAAGCAGTTCTCAAAGATGCTGGAATTCCTATCAACAAGATTCAATCAGTTGTTCTTGTTGGTGGATCAACGCGTATGCCTGCTGTTGTGGACTTAGTTCGCGAACTTACAGGCGGAAAAGAGCCAAATAAGGGCGTAAACCCTGATGAAGTAGTTGCAGTTGGTGCTTCCCTTCAAGCAGGTGTTCTTAAGGGCGAAGTAAAGGATGTATTGCTCCTCGATGTCACACCGCTTTCTCTTGGTATCGAAACCAAGGGTGGAGTGATGACAAAGTTGATCGAACGCAACACAACTATTCCTACAAAGCGTTCAGAAATCTTTACAACTGCTGATGACAATCAGCCAGCTGTTCAGATTCAGGCTTACCAAGGTGAGCGCGAGATGGCTGCATATAACAAGAAGCTCGGCATGTTCGAACTTACTGGTATCGCACCTGCTCCACGCGGAGTCCCACAAGTTGAAGTGACATTCGATATCGATGCAAACGGAATCGTTCATGTATCTGCAAAGGATCTTGCAACAGGTAAAGAGCAAGGTATGACCATCACAGGTGGTTCTGCTCTTTCTAAGGATGAGATCGCACAGATGATGGCCGATGCTGAAGCACACGCTAATGAAGATAAACAGCGTCGTGAAGAAGCAGAGATCCGAAACACTGGAGATTCACTTGTCTACCAGACAGAAAAGTTCTTGACTGACAATGCAGATAAGTTCACCGAAGGTGAAGCTGCAACAAAGAAGGCTGAACTTGATGACGCACTTGCTCTATTAAAAACAGATCTCAATGGTGCAAACTTCGAATCAATCAAGTCAAATACTGAAAAGGTTTCGACTATGTCACAAGCACTCGGTGCGATGATGTATGCAAACGCATCAGCACAGACTGAAGGCGCTGCAACAGGATCTGAAGATCATGTTGAAGATGCTGAAGTCGTTGAAGAAGGCGAATAAGAATGACAGATTCAACTTCTCCAGAAGTTGTTGATGAAGTTATAGAAGCTGTAGAAGAAGCTGCTGCACCGGTTCAGGAGACTGACCCGGTTGCAGCGCTCACAGCTGATTTACAACGACTTCAGGCCGAGTATGCCAACTACCGAAAGCGTGTAGAACGCGATCGCGCAGTTGCCCATGAAACGGCCATTGGTTCAGTACTTACCGAACTTCTTGCGATTCTCGACGATATCGACCGCGCCGCAGAACATAACGAGCTAACCGGTGGATTTAAGGCAGTTGCAGATCAAATGGCTGCAATCACCAATCGTTTCGGACTCGAGAAGTACGGGACCGAAGGCGATGCCTTTGACCCGCAGATTCACGAAGCGTTATTGCATGACACATCTGCCGATGTTGCAGTACCCACCGCTTCAAAGATTCTGCAGCCTGGTTATAAGTACAAAGAACGCATCTTGCGCCCTGCGCGAGTAGCGGTAACTGATCCGGAAAACTAATCAGAAATGGCCGCTAAAGATCTCTACGAGAAGGACTTCTACAAAATCCTCGGGCTAGATAAGAAAGCAACACCCGATGAGATTAAGAAGAAGTACCGCTCTTTAGCGCGCGATTTACATCCTGATAAAAACCAAGGGGATTCAGCGCTCGAAGAGAAGTTCAAAGCAGTCTCTGAGGCATATGACATCTTGTCTGATTCGAAGAAGCGCGCCGAATATGATGAAGCACGTTCGCACTTTGAACGTGGCGGATTTCGTGCACCTACTGGAGGACAGAACTTTCAAGGCGGAGATTTCTCCGACATCTTTGGTGGTGGTTCTTCACAAGATATCTTCGCCAATTTATTCGGTGGCGGCGGACGCCGCGGTCCACGTAAAGGTAGCGATCTACAAACGGATGCAACCATTACATTTAAAGAGTCAGTCTTTGGCACAACACTTGAATTAAAACTCAACACTGATGGCAATGGACCACAAAATATCTCTGCGCGTGTTCCAGCGGGTGTTAACGATGGTGCAAAGATTCGCGTTAAAGGAAAAGGTGCACCAGGAGAAGCAGGACCTGGCGACTTGTTTATTGAGTTAAATGTAAAGCCCCACGCTACTTTTTCACGTAAGGGCGAGAACTTGTTATTAACACTGCCTGTTACATTTGCAGAAGCTGCTCTTGGTGCAGATATTAAAGTTCCCAATCTCTCTGGCGATGATGTCACTGTGCGATTGGCAGCAGGAACACCAACAGGGCGCGTACTGCGCGTTAAAGGCCGCGGTATTAAAAAAGGCGCGATCACTGGAGATTTACTTATTACCGTAGAAGTACAAGTACCGCGTCGAGTTGAAGGAAAAGCCGAAGAGGCAATAAAAGCTTTCGCTGCAGCTACCGCCGATCACGATATTCGCGCAGAATTTATAACAAAGGCAAAGTCATGACAAACGATTTGCCAAAAAAAGAATTAACTAGCGAAGATCATCCAGATGATGATGCAGGGTTATATGTAATTTCAGTAGCGGCAGAACTCTCAGGGCTACATCCGCAAACGCTGCGTCAATATGACCGACTTGGTTTAGTTTCTCCCGATCGCACAGTTGGTCGCAACCGCCGATATTCGCTGCGCGATATTGCATCCCTTCGTATGGTGCAGCGACTTGTCGGTGAAGGAATTAACCATGCAGGCATTAAGCGCATCATCGAACTTGAAAGTGCGATGGCAAATATGGCTGTCGAGGTTGCAAAGCTTCGAATCGAAGTAGATGCGCTACTGCTTGAGAATCCACCAAAGCAGTTATCAACACGTAAAAAATCAGATCTCATCATTTACAAAGAAGAAGATAAGTAGAGATAAGGTCAACCCATGAGCGCACGCGAGAATCTAAAGAACGAAATCGTTAACAAGGCTGTAGTTCACGGAAAAGTTATTTTGTCTTCAGGAAAAGAGGCCGATTACTACGTAGATCTTCGCCGCGTCACACTCGATCATGTTGCAGCACCCCTTGTTGGTGAAGTAATGCTCGAACTGACAAAAGACCTTGATTACGAAGCTGTAGGTGGGCTTACCCTCGGTGCTGACCCTGTCGCCACAGCAATGATGCATGTTGCAGCCTCACAAGGGCGCGCAATCGATTCTTTTGTAGTTCGCAAAGCTGAGAAAGCTCACGGGTTACAACGTCGCATTGAAGGACCTGATGTAAAAGGCAAGAAAGTTCTCGCTGTTGAAGATACTTCAACAACAGGTGGCTCAGTTCTCACAGCTGTTGAAGCACTTATCGAAGCTGGCGCAATAGTTGTTGGCGTTGCAGTGATTGTCGAACGCGGAGCAAAGCAGGCAATCCTTGATGCTGGCTATAAATATTATGCAGCGTACTCGCTACAAGATTTAGGTCTGTAACTAAGTAATTTAGAATTACGAGTGATGCTTGCGGGTACTCCACTCGCGGAAGAATTCGATTGCAACTGGAATAAAACTAATTACAACAATAAGCGCTACAACAGGCAAGAGATACTTATCGACAGACCCCTTGAGTTTCTCCCCAACAACATAACCAATCCCAAGCACAAGCTCAGTCCACAGCACACCACCCAGTGCATTCCACATAAAGAATCTCTTTGTTGAGATATGTGTAATTCCAGCCATTGGATTGATCAGTGTGCGAATTACGGGAATAAATCTAGATAGAACCAACGCGCGACCTACTCCGTACTTCAGTAACCATTTCTCAGTTGATGCAACCCGTTGTTGATTAAAGATACGACCATCGGGGCGATCAAATAACTTACGGCCAAATATGGCCCCAAGCATGTGACCTACCTGCGCTCCAATAATTGCGGCAAGAGGTGCACCGATAAATAACGGCGCAGCTTTCAGATGCGCTCCACCCAAGATTGCAGCACCTGAACCGGAGGCTGCAACACCTGCAACAAAAAGAAGTGAATCACCAGGGAAGGCGAGCCCGATAAGGAGACCAGTCTCAGCAAAGATGATTGCAAGAATGCCAATCAGACCAAGGTCACCAACGATGGAATGTGCATCAAATAAATTTGCGGCGATATTCATACCCGCGAGGATACGCGATGAACCTTAAATTGCAGCAGTTGTATCGCGCACCATTAGGCTCAGAGGAACAACAATTTTGCGCCGTTCAATCGAGGGGTTAGCCACTTCTGCAATTGCTGCAGCCGCGGCAACCTGTCCCTCAAATTGCGGAGGCTGTGAAACTGTTGTCAAACCGATGTATTGCGCAATATCGTGATCATCAAAACCAATAACGGAAATATCTTCAGGTACACGCATACCTTTATTGCGAATAGCTTTTAGTGCGCCAAATGCCATCTCATCTGAATGACAAAAAATTGCTGTTGGCAATTTCTTACGCCGCAAGAAAGATTCCATTGCAATCTCAGATGTATAAATATTAAAATCACCTTGAATTTCCAGTTCAGGGTTCCACTCAACTCCAACTTCATTGAGTGCGTCTGCATAACCTTTGCTGCGGTTGCCAGATACATCGAAGTTGTATGCGGTTTCACGGGCGCCAGATAACACCGCA
>CAIPLJ010000015.1 GCA_903865885.1 uncultured Actinomycetes bacterium
ACTGCACGTATTTGTTCAAAGGGATCAGAGTGCGAGCCATCCACAACGTGCACGATGAGATCTGCACCAGATACTTCTTCTAGAGTTGATTTAAAGGCATCGATGAGTTGATGCGGTAGATGGCGTACGAATCCAACGGTATCTGACAGTGTGTAGACACGACCTTCGGCAGTTTCGCATTTACGCACCGTTGGATCAAGAGTTGCAAAGAGTGCATTCTCAACAAGTACTCCAGCGCCAGTAAGATGATTGAGAAGAGATGATTTTCCAGCATTGGTATAGCCTGCAATTGCAACAGAGGGAATATTAAATCGCTTACGTTCTTGTCGTTTAGTATCGCGAGATACCTTCATCTCAGCTATCTCGCGGCGTAACTTCGCCATCTTGTCGCGGATGCGGCGCCTATCTGTCTCAATCTTTGTCTCACCAGGTCCACGTCCACCAATTCCTGCTCCACCTGCTGCGCGACCACCTACTTGGCGTGAGAGCGAATCTCCCCAACCGCGAAGGCGTGGCAGAAGATAGGCAATCTGCGCCAGCTCAACTTGGGCTTTACCTTCTTTACTCTTTGCATGCTGAGCGAAGATATCGAGAATGAGGGCAACTCGGTCAACAACTTTTACCTTTAACTTATCTTCCAAAGTTCGAAGCTGCGCAGGAGAAAGTTCACCATCGCAGACGACTGTATCTGCACCCGTTGCTACGACAATCTGGCGAAGTTCAACGAGCTTTCCTGAACCGATATATGTTGCCGGATCTGGTTTATCTCGACGCTGAATTAGCGCTTCAAGAACTTCAGAGCCAGCAGTTTCAGCGAGTGCTTTCAATTCTGCCATCGAGTTATCTGCCATTTCAGCAGTTCCTTCGGTCCAGACACCTACTAGAACAACGCGCTCCAGTTGAAGCTGGCGATACTCAGCCTCAGAGATATCTTGTAGTTCGGTTGAGAAACCTTTGATACGACGGAGCGCATTTCGATCTGATAGTTCTTGCTGATCATTTTCCTGGAAATCATTCTCGTCATGATCGAAATCAGCTGCTACACGTGCGCTTTCGCGAAGGAGTTCATCAAATAACTTGTCGTAGCCATCTTGTGGTGTAGTCATTAAGCCAGAAACTTTGAGATGTCGTGATCTTCAAGGATTTCTGCAGGACCTGTCAGCGTTGCATTGAAATGTCCATCGATATCGACAATAAGACGTCCACCTGGAGGATAGATAGTCCATCGAGATGGAACTTTGCCATTGGTCTTCAGAGTTGCAGCAAGTGCTACAGCGCATGTGCCAGTTCCACATGAACGTGTTTCTCCACTTCCACGTTCGTGAACTCGCATCTTCGCTTCGAAGTTTGGCAAGATTTCAACAAATTCCACATTGACGCCCTCTGGATACGACGATGCAGGTGACACTGAGGGCGCACTTTCAAGTGAACCGACATCATCGATCGACTCTACAAAGACAACTGCATGAGGATTGCCGACGCTGATATTCAAGCCAGGCCATGTATGGCCATTATTGGTAGCTTCGATCTCTTCCATCTCATCGGTGACGTGACCCATATTGAC
>CAIPLJ010000016.1 GCA_903865885.1 uncultured Actinomycetes bacterium
AATCGCTGCCTCGTATAGACTACGAACCTCAACGTTGAGCGTTTTCTACAGCGGATAGGCATCTTCATGACAACTACCAATTTCGGAATGGTCGGCCTCGGCCGCATGGGCGCAAATATCGTCCGTCGCCTGGCGCGTCACAACATCACCACTGCCGTCTATGACGTCAGCCCTGATGCTGTCGCTGCTCTAGCTGCCGAAGGCGCAATCGCCTCAACAGATATGGCTCACTTAGCCTCACAACTTTCCACACCTCGCACCATTTGGATCATGGTTCCTGCATCAGTTACCGATTCAACAATTGCAGCGATGGCCGAGCATCTAACTGCGGGCGACACCATCATCGATGGCGGAAATAGTTATTACAAAAACGATTTAAAGAATGCTGCACTTCTGAAAGCTAAGGGAATTAACTTTGTCGATGTCGGAACATCTGGTGGCGTATACGGATTAGAACGCGGATATTCGTTGATGATTGGCGGCGACGATACTGTCGTGAATTCACTCGATCCAATCTTTAAGGCGTTATGCCCAGGTGTTGAATCCGCCGAGCGCACACCTGGTCGCACAGGTGAACCCGCCCAAGCTGAGTACGGTTATTTACATTGCGGCCCGGTTGGTTCTGGTCACTTCGTCAAGATGATTCATAATGGAATCGAGTACGGAATGATGGCAGCCTTTGCCGAAGGTCTTGCAATCTTTGAGGCTGCAGATGAGATGACACCTGCGTACGATCTTGATATTCCAGCAATTACTGAAGTCTGGCGCCGCGGAAGCGTTGTCGCCTCATGGTTGCTCGATCTCACAGCACAGGCGCTCGTTGAGTCATCTGAACTCACCGAATACTCAACTGAAGTAAGCGATAGCGGTGAAGGACGCTGGACAGTGCAAGCTGCGATCGAAGCAGGAATTCCTGCACACGTACTGAGTGCATCTCTCTATTCACGATTTGCTTCCCGCAATAATGATGAATTTGCTAACCGAGTCCTGAGCGCAATGCGCTATAAATTTGGTGGACATAATGAAAAACCCAAGGCGAAATAATGAAGGCTGATGCCTTAGTTCTCTTCGGTGCAACCGGAGATTTAGCAAAGAAGAAGTTATTCCCAGCGCTCTATGACCTTGCAGATTTAGGCGAGCTCGATGTAGAAATCTTTGGCGTTGCATCCTCTAAATGGACCCAAGAAGTATTTAAAGAGAATGTAGAAGGCGCAGTTCGTGCCCGAAAGCCTGATGTCGATGAGAAGGCGCTAGCAAAATTGCTGAGCGAGATGCATCTGATTGTGGGCGATTATGAAGATCCACAAACCTTTATTGAACTTGCTGAAGCAATCAAAGATTTCAAACTACCCGTTATCTACTTAGCAATTGCACCTGAATACTTTGCCCGCATCACAGAAGCACTTGCCACCGTAGGCATCACTCGTCGTGCTCGTGTTGTTGTGGAAAAGCCATTTGGTCGTGACCTTGAAAGTGCACGAGCCCTGGACTCAGAACTCAAGAAATTACTTCCAGAAGATCAGATCTATCGCATCGATCACTACCTAGGAAAAGAAGCGGTAGAAGATCTCTTGGTATTCCGCTTCGCCAATACCCTCTTTGAGCCGGTATGGAATCGAAATTATGTGTCAAACATCCAGATCACCATGGCTGAGAACTTCGGCATCGATGGTCGAGGAAGTTTCTATGACGGAGTCGGTGCAACGCGCGATGTGCTGCAAAACCATATCCTTCAAGT
>CAIPLJ010000017.1 GCA_903865885.1 uncultured Actinomycetes bacterium
AAACCTTCGTGGAAAATTCACATCAGATTCAGAAGGTCGCTATGAATTTAGAACTATTCGGCCTGTGCCCTACCCAATCCCCAACGACGGACCTGTCGGCAAGATGCTCCGTTCGGTAAATCGTCATGAGTGGAGAGCGGCCCACATCCATGCCATCGTCGAAGCTCCAGGATTTACATCTGTGACTACCCATATTTTCGACAAGGCTTCGAAATTCTTAGATAGCGATACAGTCTTCGGGGTTAAGGAATCTCTTATTAAGGAATTTGTACCTCAAACAGATGGAACCCTCCTCTTGAATTACGACTTCATTTTGGTCAAGGCTTGATAAATGTTCAATAAAGTCGTACGTAATGCAGATGAAGCAGTCGCTGAGATTGGCGACGGCGCTTCAATTGCAGTTGGTGGCTTCGGGTTAGTTGGAGTACCAAACACTTTAATTGAGGCAATTCTGCGCAAAGGAAGCAAGAACTTGCATGTCGTCTCGAACAATTGTGGTGTTGACGGTGGTGGGTTAGGCATATTGCTCGAGGCTGGTCGTATTTCGCGAGTAACAGCTTCATATATCGGGACAAATAAGGAGTTTGAACGTCAATACTTATCTGGGTTGATCGAACTTGAACTTACCCCGCAGGGTACATTGGCAGAGAAATTGCGTTCAGGGGGAGCAGGAATTCCTGCATTTTTCACTCCTGCCGGAGTTGGGACATTTGTTGAGAGCGGTCAATTACCAATTCTCTACGATTCTGACGGAACAGTCTTGAAATATTCAACGCCAAGAGAACATCGAAAATTCGGTGATAACCATTACATCCTTGAAGAGTCGATCACAACAGACTTCGCGCTAGTGCGCGCATTTATCGCCGATACTCAAGGTAATTGTGTTTTCCGTAAGACTGCAAGAAACTTTAATCCAAACGCTGCGATGGCTGGTCGGGTAACAATTGTCGAAGCCGAGAAAATCGTGCCTGCCGGAGAGATAGATCCAGATTGCATCCACTTGCCAGGTATCTATGTGAAGAAAGTTCTTCAGCTCTCTGAAGTAGAGAGTGCAAATAAGGGGATTGAACAGTACACAGTAAGAGAGCGAGCATAGGTATGTCTCTTACACGTGAAGGTATGGCTCAACGTGCGGCAAAAGAGCTCCGCAATGGAGAGTATGTAAATTTAGGAATTGGCCTGCCTACTCTCATTCCCAATTACTTAGATGCTGATATCTCTGTAATTTTGCACTCAGAAAATGGCTTACTCGGGGTTGGGCCATATCCATATCCTGATGAAGTTGACCCGGATCTGATTAATGCTGGCAAGGAAGTAGTCACAGCACTTGCTGGCGCATCCTTCTTCGACTCAGCGAGTTCATTTTCAATGATCCGAGGTGGCAAAGTTGATGTCGCTGTCTTAGGTGCAATGGAGGTCTCATCTTCGGGTGATCTTGCAAATTGGATTATTCCTGGGAAATTGGTCAAGGGCATGGGAGGCGCAATGGATTTAGTCCATGGAGCTCGCAGAGTCATAGTTCTGACAGAACATACTTCCAAGAACGGAAAATCAAAATTACTCAGCAGTTGCACCCTTCCTCTGACAGGGCAGCGAGTCGCACATCGAGTAATCACAGATTTGTGCGTTATGGATACTTCAGAAGATGGGTTCCATTTGAGAGAATTAGCGCCCGATGTGAGCTATGAAGAAGTCATTGAAAAGACAGATGCCAAAGTAATAGATAAAAGGAGCAAGTAGATGAGCACATTCACACTCGAGACAGATGTATTGGTTGTCGGTTCAGGACCAGCTGGGCTAACGACCGCTGTCGGACTTGCCTCTCAAAAAGTTGATCATGTAGTCATCACGAAATATCAGTGGACCGCAAATACTCCACGAGCACACATCACCAATCAAGGCGCTATGGAAATTTTTAGAGACTATGGCGTTGAGGAAGATGTCCTCGAAAAAGCCACACCACACGCATTTATGGGAGATACAGTATTTTGTACTTCTCTCACTGGTGAAGAAATTGGAAGAATTCGCACGTGGGGGCTGCATCCATTACGTGAAGCCGATTACACATTGGCCAGTCCAACGCAAAACTGCGATATCCCACAAGACTTACTAGAACCAATCTTGTTGGCAAAGGCTGCAAAGTTGGGCTCAAAAGTTCGATTCAACACTGAGTTCATCAGTTTTGTGCAGGATGAAACTGGTGTAACAACAACAGTGCTAGATCGCATAAGTGGTACTGAGTACACCATCCGAAGTAAATATCTTGTTGGCGCAGATGGAGGAAGAAGTAAAGTTGCCGAACAAGCAGGTCTTCCGATGGAAGGTCAAATGGATATTGCCGGTTCAATGAATATCGTCTTTAAAGCAGACCTGACCCAGTATGTCGCTCACCGTCCAAGTGTTCTGTACTGGGTTTTACAACCTGGTTCCACAATCGGTGGTATCGGTCTTGGATTAGTTCGCATGGTTCGTACGTGGGATGAATGGCTGATTGTGTGGGGATATGACATTAGCCAACCTGCACCAGTTGTGACTGACGAGATGGCGATAGCACTCGTTCGAAACCTTGTTGGCGCTCCAGATTTGAAGGTCGAAATTTCCTCAACATCGGTGTGGGGCAACAACAAGATGTATGCAACGAAGATGAACAATGGACGCGTCTACTGCATGGGAGATGCCACACACCGCCATCCACCATCAAATGGGCTTGGTTCTAACACTTCAATCCAAGATGCATTTAACCTTTCTTGGAAACTCGCTTATGTCTTGCAAGGAAAAGCTGGCGAATCACTTCTTGATTCATATTCACAAGAGCGAGCTCCTATTGCAAAGCAGATAGTTTTACGTGCAAATAAGAGTATTGAAGAGTTCGGTGGAATCTTGCAAGCGCTGGGTATTTTGGATACTAATGATCCAAAGATTATGCAAGAACGTATCGATGCTCGCCGTGACAATACTCCTGAAGGTGCAAAGCGCAGAGCAGAACTGAAGACAGCGCTCGAACTTAAGGATTATGAATTTAACGCTCATGGAGTTGAGCTAGGTCAGAGATATGCATCCTGTGCTGTTGCAAAGGATGGAACTCCTGAACCAGCAATGACACGAGATCCTGAGCTTTACTACCACCCAACTACATGGCCAGGCGCGCGCCTGCCACATGTTTGGCTAGGAAAAGATGGATTTAAAGTCAGTACCAAGGACATTTCAGGAAAGGGAAGATTTGCTCTCCTTACTGGCATCTCTGGCGAAAAATGGGCAGATACAGCAAAGAAAGTCTCTGCAGAACTCGGAGTCGATATAGATGTGCACGTGATTGGACCAGGTCGCGAATATACAGATGTGTATGAAGATTGGACTCGTGTTCGCGAAGTGCAAGAAGATGGTTGCGTCTTAGTTCGCCCAGACCAGTATGTTGCTTGGAGATCTATGGATGGAAAATCGATATCCGGAAATGGATTGCTCGATGCGATGAAATCCGTGTTGAATCGTAAATGAAAGCTTTCATTGTTGATTCAGTACGTACTCATGTAGGTCGATATGGGGGAGCGCTTGCACAGACTCGACCCGATGACTTAGCAGCAGCAACGTTAAGAGCAATTATCGGAAGATCCGGAGTTGCGGCTGAGCACATCGATGAAGTCATTTTAGGAGCTGCGAATCAATCGGGCGATGACAATCGCAATGTCGCACGTATGGCTCTGCTGCTAGCTGGATTTCCAGTTGAAGTAACCGGTTACACAGTCAATAGGTTATGTGCTTCAGGGCTGCAGGCAGTTGCATCTGCAGCAGATTCAATTACATCGGGTAGAACTCAAGTAGTGATTGCAGGAGGCGTTGAATCAATGACTCGCGCACCGTGGGTTACAGAAAAGCCAAGTAAGGCATGGGCAAAACCAGGTCCCATGTTTGACACCGCACTCGGTTGGCGATTTATCAATCCTCAGATGGCAAGCCATGATTCAGGTCTGACAACACTCTCACTTGGCGAGGCAACAGAGAAGCTTGCAAAGGAGAAAGGAATTTCTCGCGGTGCAAGCGATGAATTCTCAGTACTCTCACATGCCAACGCAGCTCGTGCATGGAAATCTGGTTTCTATTCCTCTTCAGTAATTAGCGTCCCTGGTTCTGAAAAGCTGACCATGGATGAAACCATTCGTGAATCAACAACGCTCGAGGCGCTAGAAAACTTGAAACCTTCCTTCACTGAAAATGGTGTAATAACAGCGGGGTCGGCTTCTCCGCTCTCAGATGGAGCGAGCGCACTACTTGTAGTATCTGAAGCAGCTCTCAAGACTCATAATCTGACTCCAGTTGCGGAGATTATTGGATTTGATGTTGCTGGAGTGCGCCCCTATGAGTTTGGAATCGGACCAGTACCTGCTACCAATAAATTACTACGCCGCCTTGGTATGAAGATCAGTGATATTGATGCTGTAGAAATCAATGAAGCATTTGCGGCGCAATCTCTAGCGTGTATTCAAGAACTTAAGATTGATCCCTCCATAGTAAACACTCGTGGTGGCGCAATTGCACTAGGTCATCCATTGGGATCCTCAGGTTCGCGAATCCTCGGAACTTTAGTATCAAGGCTTAAAGCTGATGATCAAGAATTCGGATTGGCAACGTTATGTATTGGCGTGGGCCAGGGCGCTTCAATGATTGTTAAACGAGTCTAAATAAATTTAAGACTGTGAGTTGTCGGCAAGTCGTGCACGATTACGTGCTGCGCGGCGCTTAAGGGCGCGGCGCTCATCTTCAGATAGTCCGCCCCAGACACCTGCATCTTGACCTGATTCAAGCGCCCATGCAAGGCAGGCATCTTTAACAATGCAACGATTGCAGACCTTTTTA
>CAIPLJ010000018.1 GCA_903865885.1 uncultured Actinomycetes bacterium
CTAATATCGCAAGTTTGGTCACAAGGGCTGAATTCTTTGGAATGACGCCCTTATCAATGAGTTCGCGCAATAACAGTGGTGTCGCAACAACAAGTAGGGCTTCGACAATGACTGTAAGTAAGAAGATTGTTATATGAGTTTTGTAAGGCTTACCGTAAGAGAAAATTCTCTTGACAGTTCCGGGCTTTAATTTTTGGGATTTAACAGATGGGTCTGCGGTCATCGACCGAAAAGTTGCCCACACTGCATGTTGAGACATGGGAAATTAGACTGTAAAGCCCAGTGCGCGAAGTTGTTCGCGTCCATCATCTGAAATTTTATCTGGTCCCCATGGTGGCATCCAGACCCAGTTGATTTTTACATCATCGGTAAAAGGTGCAAGTGCCTGACGAGTCTGATCTTCAATCACATCTTGCAAAGGGCAAGCAGCCGATGTCAGAGTCATATTGAGGACGGCGATGTTGTTATCGTCGACCATCATGTCGTAGATAAGTCCCAGGTCTACAACGTTGATACCTAATTCAGGATCAACAACATCTTTCATCGCCTCGTTGATATCTTCTATCTTTGCAACCATTTGCCTATCCTACTTTCTTTTTAGCCTTGCTTCGCCAAAGCTTGAACGCTCGCATCTTTAAATGCCATCCAACCCAGAAGCGCGCATTTAATACGCGCTGGATACTGCGATACGCCTGCCAGAGCGACTGCATCTTCCAAGAGTTCTTCATCACCTTTTTCGGTGCCTTTGCTCTGCATCAGATGCATAAATGAATCAGCAACCACCTGAGCCTGATCGAGGTTCTTTCCAATCAGTAGATCTGTCAGGATCGAAACGCTAGCCTGGGAAATCGAGCAGCCCATTCCATCCCATGAAACATCCTTTACAAGATCTCCATCGAGTGTGACATTGAGAGTGATCTCATCGCCGCAGCTGGGATTGATGTGATGGACCTGGGCATCGTAAGTAGCGTTGAGCTTCTTGTGTTGTGGGTTCTTATAGTGATCCAAGATCACTTCCTGATAGAGATTATCGAGTTGCATTAGCGACCGAAATATTTCTGTGCGCCTTGAACGCCCGAGATAAGGGCGTCAAGATCATCGGTGGTGTTATAGAGATAGACAGATGCGCGAGTGGTTGCCGGTACTCCCAGTTTGCGAGTCAGCGGCCACGCGCAATGATGACCTGTACGAACTGCAATTCCTTGGCTATCCAGATACTGCCCTAAATCATGTGGGTGGATATCACCTAAGGTGAAGGAAACTACGCCACCACGGAGATCTGTTGTCTTTGGTCCAATGATGCGCAGATCAGTGATTACAGAGAGCCCCTCGAGCAGATATTTAGTCAGTGACATCTCGTGCTGATGAATGTTATCCATGCCCATTGCAGTCAGATACGTGAGAGCAGCTCCAAGACCAACTGCCTGCGCCATATTTGGTACTCCTGCCTCAAATTTACGAGGAGCTGGTGCCCATGTTGCAGATTCCATCGTGACATTTTCAATCATTGATCCACCTGTAAGAAACGGTGGAAGTTCTGCAAGAAGATCTGCGCGTCCCCAAAAGATTCCTACACCCGTCGGTCCCACCGCTTTGTGGCCAGAGAAGGCGAGAAAATCAATATCCAAAGCCTTCACATCTGTTGGCATATGTGGAACAGATTGACATGCATCGAGAACTACAACCGCGCCGACTTCGTGTGCTCGACGAGTTATATCTTCTAGCGGGTTGATAGTTCCAAGAACATTTGATTGATGCGTGAGCGCTACAACTTTCGTTGATGCATCTACCAGCGAATCGAGATTGGAGAGATCTAAGCGGCCTTCTGCTGTGACTGTGAACCATTTGAGAGTTGCACCTGTTCGAGCGGCAAGTTGTTGCCATGGAATCAGATTTGCGTGGTGCTCCATCTCTGTGACAACAATTGAATCACCAGCATTCAGATGGAAACGATTGCCAATCTGGGCATTTCCCATCGCATAGGCAATGAGGTTCAGTGATTCGGTAGCGCTCTTAGTAAAGACAACTTCATCTATATCTGCATTGAGGAAGTTTGCGACTATAGATCGAGCACCTTCATAAGCATCAGTTGCCTCTTCTGCCAATTGATGGGCGCCGCGATGTACTGCAGCGTTATGGAGACGATAGAAATCGCTCTCTGCATCAATGACTACATTGGGCTTTTGACTCGTTGCACCGGAATCAAGATAGACAAGGCGCTTGCCATCGCGGATTGTCCGACTCAAGATCGGAAAATCCTTAGCGATAGTGCGAGCGTCAAATGTCATAACTAAGCGGTTACGTACTCCGCATAACCATTTGCTTCCAGCTTATCTGCAAGCTCTGGTCCGCCTTCTTCGACGATACGACCGTTTGCAAATACGTGTACAAAGTCAGGCTTGATGTAACGCAAGATGCGTGTGTAGTGAGTAATAAGTAGAACTCCACACTGACTCGCATCCTTTGCGCGAACAACACCTTCAGAGACGATACGGAGAGCATCGACATCGAGCCCTGAATCTGTCTCATCAAGGATTGCAAACTTTGGCTTTAGGAGTTCAAGCTGCATGATTTCGTGACGCTTCTTCTCTCCGCCGGAGAAACCTTCATTGACGTTCCGTTGCGCAAAAGATGGATCCATTTTGAGAGATTCCATTGCAGCCTTTACTTCGCCAACCCATTCGCGAAGCTTGGGAGCTTCTCCGCGAAGTGCAGTTGCTGCCGTACGGAGGAAGTTAGAGACAGAAACACCAGGAACTTCTACCGGATATTGCATAGCCAAGAAGAGTCCTGCCTTAGCGCGCTCATCGACAGTCATCTCGAGTACATCTGCGCCATCGAGTGTCACTGTGCCACTTGTGATTGTGTACTTAGGGTGGCCAGCAATTGAATATGCAAGCGTCGATTTTCCAGAACCATTAGGGCCCATTATTGCGTGTGTTTCACCTGACTTGATTGTCAGATCGACACCTTTAAGAATTTCAATTGAACCTTGCTCGGTCTCAACAGATACTTTCAATCCGCGAATTTCTAGGGTACTCATATCTATCTCCGTTACATCTCTACCGTGACGGAGTCTCCGTCGACAGTTACTAAATAGCTCTTCACTGGTGCTACTGCCGGAGGCGTTAACGCTTCTCCGGTGCGAAGATCGAATTCAGCTCCGTGAAGCCAGCATTCAATCTTGAAATCTGTGATGTCACCTTCGGCAAGTGATGCATCTGAATGTGAGCAGGTATCTCCAATTGCAAATACTTGATCTCCTACACGCGCGACACAAATTGATTCGCCATTCTTTTCAATGCGAACTGGTTTTCCAGCAGTCAGGGTTGCAAATGAAAGGTCAGACATTTACTTACCTGCCTTTGCGAGTTCATCATCAATACGAGCCATGATCCGCTCTTGAATCTCTGCAATGCCGATCTCGGAGACAATCTCGTTGAAGAAGCCACGCACGACAAGGCGACGTGCATCATCCATATTGATTCCACGAGACATCAAATAGAAGAGTTGTTCGTCATCGAAGCGACCTGTTGTTGAGGCATGTCCTGCGCCAACAATTTCGCCAGTCTCGATTTCGAGGTTAGGTACTGAATCTGCGCGCGCTCCATCGGAGAGCAAGAGATTACGATTGAGCTCGTACGTATCTGTGCCTTCTGCCGCCGCGCGAATAAATACATCGCCAATCCAGACTGTATGGGCCTTATCCCCCGCAAGTGCTCCCTTGTAGTTAACCCGTGATTTTGCATTAGGAACTTTGTGATCGACAAACATGCGGTGTTCGAAGAATTGACCTGCAGTTGCGAAATAGACGCCAGAGAGATCACATGATGCCCCTGGTGCGATGAAATCAACTGTGGGCAGTAAGCGAACGAGATCTCCACCAACTGTGACAACGATTGATTTAAAGGTTGCATCACGGTCGACGATTGCATGGTGGCGAGCAGCATGGATTGTCTTAGATCCCCACTCCTGCAGTGCAATCAGTGTGAGATGCGCACCTGGTTCGACCAGGATCTCGAGATCTTCAGCAAGGTGTGTATCGCCAGTGTTTTCAAGAACTACTACTGATTTCGAGTGGTTTCCTGCCTTAATGAGGACGCGTGAAAATTCGGCGGAATCTGTTCCGAATGAAGTTCGGTTAAGGAAGATTGGTTCAGAAATTTCAGCGTTCGCTGCAATTGTGAG
>CAIPLJ010000019.1 GCA_903865885.1 uncultured Actinomycetes bacterium
AAGCCGAAGATGTAGTTGAAGTAGCTTCAAGTTCTAGGAGAATTGCATTTTTGATTCGGTCGATTCGGAATGTTCGCTGAGCATCTGCCAACTCGCAAAAAGCGACAAGGAAATCACGATTGTCGCTCACATAAAAATCGATGGGGCTAACAACACGGGAGGTGATCGACCCATCTAGCGAAGCAAGATATTCAATCTTAAGTTTTCGCCCTGTCGCGATTGATTGCTTGATAAGAGCAAGAACCTCTCCATCACTCGCAGGAGTTGCATCAATGACACGTTCGATTCCTTTACCAAGTTTCGTGCGCAGAGACTGGATATCGTCTTGAAGATCAGTGCGTTCCTCGGGCAAATCCTTAGAGATTAAATCGAGCCCCAAAACGATGGCGATGATCTCTTGCTGCGACAGATTTCGCACACGATTGAGTGTCTCCGCATTTCGGATCGAAACGTACCCAGATTCGAACTCTAGATCGATGAGGTCGAAACGATCATCTCCGCACATCCACAGTGAAGTAAGATCGGAGAGAAGTTCGGCAACTGATATTCCGAATTGCTCGGCAAGTTCGCCGGTAGATACTCCCTGGTGAGATGAAATGTATGGAACAAGGTCGAGCATGCGAGCTGCCTTTTGCGTTGGAGTCGACTTCTTACTCATGTGCGGCCACCACTTGATTCAGATGTTCGATGATTGAGGTGCGAGCTTGCAGCGGCTTCACAATTTCAATGTCATCGAGGTGCCACAAGACATCAGAGAGAAGCTCGGATTGATGCAGGAATGGATATTCAACGACTATCCATTCATCGCCATCATCAATGATCGTCGAAGCCATAACGATTTTCTGAGCTTTACCACGCCTGACCTTGAGTGTTGCGATCTCAGTCTTGTTGGGAGATGCAAGGTGTGCGCTCATAGTGAAATCAGATGGGATGACATATGACGCAGCTTTACCCTGCAGTGCAATCTCAGAATCGATTCGATCTAATCGAAAGAGACGAATATCTTTTCGATCGAGATCCAAACCAGCGACATACCAATATCCACCTTTAGTTCCGGCCCCGTAAGGCTCGAGAACTCTTTGCTGGGCGGTTAGCTCTGGGGAGAGATAGGTAAATGAAATTGTGCGTCGATCGGCTATCGCGTCGACGATTGTCGCAAAATTCTCGTCAGAGATGTGAATCGTCGGCGCTATTGAGGGAATAGCATCGAGATCACTATCGATGCCTAGCGACTTCAATTTAATCAACGCAGAGAGAGCTGACGAATCAAGAACGGCCCCCTGCCATATTGATGTCGCAAGATTGATGAGCGAGAGTTCACGAGCAGAGATTTCGGAAATGTCAGAGCGGTAGCTATCCGGCCTGATTCGATATCCAACTTCATCTTCAAAGAGTGGATCAAAGGAACCCACTTCAATCTCAATACCTAAGTTACGTAAATCATCCTTATCGCGTTCGAACATCCGCTCTTTCGCATCTGGCTCACCTTCATAGCCGTCTACTGCGGTAAAGATTTGTGACTTTGTTAACCAGCGCTTTGTACCAAGAAGTGCGATAGTTAGATTAACTAAGCGCTCACTCTTCCGCGACACCGTAAGCACCCTTTGCAGGTCGTCGTCTACGCGCAAGAACATCGACTCCGGGAGCCATTCGTCTGGATTGAATAAGAAATCCTGTATGACCAATCATGCGCTGTTGAGGACGAACTGCGAGTCCCTCATGGTGCCAACCACGCACAATAGTTTCCGAACTTTCAGGTTCAGTGAAATGGCCATTCTCTTTCAGAGCTTCAGCTGTTGCCGATAGTTGAGTCGTAGTCGCAACATAAGCGAGGAAGACTCCGCCGGGACGTAGAACCTTGGCAGACATTTCAATGCACTCCCACGGGGCGAGCATGTCGAGGATGACGCGGTCAAAATCACTTTCAAATTCTTGTTCTTGCACGGATCCAACATCGAGTCGCCAATTAGCTGGCATAGATCCAAAGTAATTGGAGATATTTGCAGTGGCGTTATCAGCGAAATCTTGGCGACGTTCGACGGAGTGCACTGAGCCTTCGTGACCAACTGCGCGAAGTAGTGAGAGCGTCAAGGCGCCGCTGCCGACTCCTGCCTCAAGTACGCGAGCACCAGGATAGATATCTGCAACTCCAACAATCATCGCTGCATCTTTGGGATACACGATGGTTGCACCTCTTGGCATGGAGAGAACGTAATCTGCCAACAGAGGAATGAATGCTGTGAACTTCAAACCTGCAGTTGTGCTGACAACGGAACCTTCGGGTAGACCAATGAGGTCATCGTGAGTAATCCAACCTTTATGTGTATGCCACTCTTTTCCAGGAGTGATAGTGAAGCTATAGAGCTTTCCTTTGGGATCGGTGAGTTGGACTCGATCTCCAGCTTGGAAGTAACCACGTTTAGACACATGCGCATCTTAGGTTACAGCGGCGCAACTTCTTTCATTGTCCGCTGTATCGTCTGGTTGATGGAACCGCTTCGCCTATCCCCTAGCCGCATGAACGATTTCACCAACTGTCCCCAGCTCTATAAATACCGCGCAGTCGACCAGCTCCCCGAACCACCGAGTATCGATGCCGAACGCGGAAAGTTAATTCATGCAGTTCTTGAAGATCTCTTCGAACTTCCTGCAAGCTCTCGGACAATGGCATCTGCCACAGAGCTATTGCCCCGTAAATGGGCGCAGCAATTAGAGGCTCTTCCGGAACTTAAGGCTCTTGTGCTTGATGAGAAGGAATGGTTCGACCGCGCACAAGCGTTGCTCTCAAATTACTTCTCGCTAGAGAATCCCGAATCATTCGACTCTACATACCGAGAATTACATCTCGAGCGAGATATCTCATCCGAGGTCTACCTGCACGGTTATGTAGATCGCCTCGATATAGCACCCACTGGTGAAGTTCGAATCGTCGACTATAAATCTGGTAAATCTCCTAAGCC
>CAIPLJ010000020.1 GCA_903865885.1 uncultured Actinomycetes bacterium
ATCGCAATTCGCGACAGATTGCAGAGAGCAAGTAACGGTCGCTAATTCACTCGGTACTCTTACGCCATGAGTATTTCGCGCCGCAATCTTTTGAAGGCAACCGCCATTGTCGGCGCCGGAACTTTTGAGTTCCTCAATTCTTCACCAGCTGAGGCAGCAACTGCAGATATCCAGCATGGTTCGCGTTCAGTGAAGAAGGTAGCGCTGACCTTCCATGGCGCAGGTGCTCCTGATTACGCAGATCCTTTGCTCAAACTCTTTAAATCATCTGGAACAAAGGTATCTGTATTTGCCGTGGGTACATGGCTCGTTAATGAACCAACCGTTGCATCTCGCATCATCGACGATGGTCATGATCTTGGTAATCACACAATGACACACACGCAGATGAAAACTATCTCTGCCAAGCGCGTGGAATCTGAAATATCAGGATGTGCAAACGAACTCACAAAACTCATCGGAAATCATGGCGCATGGTTTAGACCTTCGGGTACTCAGTTCTCAACACCCACTATTCGCAAAGCGGCGGTAAAGCACGGATATGGTCAATGCATCTCGTATGAAGTCGACTCACAGGATTTTATGGATGTATCAAAGTCAAAGATGGTTTCTAATGTTATGAATAATGTAAATAACGGTTCAATCATCAGCATGCACTTTGGCCACAAGGTCACTCTCGATGCGATGCCAACAATTCTTGAGAAACTCCATGCTGCAGGAATCACTCCGGTAACTCTGACCGAACTTCTCTCTGTATGAGAGTAAAGCTCTTCCTTCTCACCGTTCTTGCTTTTTCACTACCTATTTCTGCACAAGCAGCGCCCCTTTCAGGAATGCCTCCCGTGCTCGATCCCAACAATATTTATGCAGCCGATGCGCCCAACAACTTCAGTGATGTCGTAAAGGGAACACGCGAACTTGTCTACGTTCCAAATTTTCGCTCTGCCACAGTCTCAGTCATTGATCCCACAACCTATAAAATTATTAAGACAATCAAAACAATAGCGGGACCGCAACATGTTGTGCCTTCGTGGGACTTAAAGACCCTATGGGTCAATGACAATAAGGGCAATTACTTAACCCCCATCGACCCCAAGACAGCGACTGGAGGAAAAGATATTTATGTACATGACCCGTACAACCTCTACTTCACTCCCAATGGCAAATATGCAGTTGTTATGGCTGAATCAGATAAACAGATTGTCTTTCGCGATCCACAGACCATGGCAATTAAGAAGACTTTGAAAGTGCCATGTGCTGGCGTCAATCACGCCGATTGGACTGCAGATGGAAATCAATTTGTTGCAACATGTGAATTCACCGGCAAGCTCATTCTTGTCGATACAGCCAAGATGGCTCTGGTAAAAGTTGCCACTTTGAAGAAGCAGAATTCCATGAATCCAATGCCGCAAGATATCAAGATTTCACCTGATGGAAAGACTTTCTATATCGCAGATATGGCATCCCACGGAATATGGATTATGCCTGCCGATAATTTTGGCCACTTCACCTTCTTGCGCACTGGCAAAGGTGCACATGGACTCTATGTCACACGTGATGCCAAGACCTTGCTGATTACAAACCGAGAAGAAGGTTCCGTCTCAGTATTGCGTTTTTCCGATAATAAATTAATTGCAAAGTGGAAGATCCCTGGAGGCGGAAGTCCTGACATGGGAAATATTTCAGCAGATGGAAAATTCTTCTGGGTATCAGGTCGCTATGACGATGAGGTCTATGTATTTAATATCGAAAAGGGCGCATTTGTTACTCGTATCAAAGTTGGCCAAGAGCCACATGGGCTAACAATCTGGCCACAACCAGGACGTTATTCACTCGGCCATACAGGGATTATTCGTTAAACGAACTCAATTATTTATTGAATTGAGCTTTGGCTTTGTCGACCAACAGCCACCCACTTGCGCAAATTCTCTGAAGAAAACAGTTC
>CAIPLJ010000021.1 GCA_903865885.1 uncultured Actinomycetes bacterium
AAACACATGGTTGGTACTGAAGTACTTTTGCCGCTTGTTAACCGCATGATCCCGATTATCGCCGACGAACTTGTAGATCCCGATTTCGGAACAGGTGCCGTCAAAGTAACTGCAGCCCATGATCCAAACGACTTTGAAATGGCTGTTCGCCACAATATTCCTTTCGTTGTCATCATGAACGAGCACGGCGTCATGGCCGACACTGGAACAGAGTTCGATGGCATGGATCGCTTCGATGCTCGTATTGCAGTTGTTGCAAAGCTCAAAGAGATGGGGCGCATCGTTGCCGAGAAGCGTCCATACATTCACGCAGTTGGACATTGCTCGCGTTGCGATACAACTGTTGAACCGCGCCTTTCAAAGCAATGGTTTGTCAAAGTTGCACCACTTGCAAAGGCAGCAGGAGATGCTGTTCGCGATGGTCGCGTAAAGATTGAACCTGCAGAACTTGCACCACGTTACTTCGAGTGGGTAGATAACATGCATGACTGGTGTATCTCTCGCCAATTGTGGTGGGGACATCGCATTCCAGTTTGGTATGGACCAAATGATGAAGTCATAGTTGTGGGTCCCGGCGAAAGTGCGCCTGCTGGCTACACTCAAGATCCCGACGTTCTCGATACATGGTTCTCATCTGCGCTCTGGCCCTTCTCAACTTTGGGATGGCCTAACAACACTGCAGATGTAAAGAAGTTCTATCCCACAAGCGTTCTAGTTACTGGCTATGACATCTTGTTCTTCTGGGTTGCGCGCATGATGCTCTTTGGTCTCTTTGCTATGGATGGCGTTCCACCGTTTCACACAATCGTTCTGCATGGTTTAGTCCGCGATCAATTCGGTAAGAAAATGTCTAAATCTCGTGGCAATGTTGTAGATCCACTTGAATTTATCGATAAGTACGGCGCCGATGCTCTTCGTTTCACTTTGGCGCGTGGCTCAAACCCTGGCAAAGATCAGGCACTAGCTGAAGATTGGATTGCAGGTTCTCGAAACTTTGCAACCAAACTCTGGAACGCGACTCGCTTTGCCATGATGAACGGTGCAACTGTCGACGGACCACTTCCTGCAGTTGAAACGCTATCTGATATTGATAAGTGGGTTCTTTCCCGCCTTGCGCAAACGACTGCCGAATACACATCGCTTATCGAAAGCTATGAATTCGCTCGTGCATGCGAGGCTATCTATCACTTTGCATGGGATGACCTCTGCGATTGGTATCTCGAACTTTCTAAAGAGACATTTGCATCTGGTAACGCCGCGGCTTCTCAGCGCGTACTTGGCCATGTACTCGACACTCTTTTCCGACTTCTTCACCCAGTAATGCCATTTATTACTGAGACTCTTTGGACAACTCTGACCGGGGGAGAGACCCTCGTTACAGCTCAATGGCCGAAAGCAGATTCATCACATATCAATAAGAAATCAGAATTGCTTGTTGGCGAACTGCAAAAAATTATCACCGAAGTTCGACGCTTTCGTAACGATCAAGGCGTTAAGCCAAGCCAGAAGATTCCAGGTCGCTTTATCGCTCCAGCTGATGTCACTGCCTATGCAAGTGCAATGGCCTTCTTGCTGAAACTCGAACTCACAGAGTTCACACCGAGCGCATCTGTTGAAATCGGTGCCATGAAGGTTGAACTCGATTTATCAGGCACAGTCGATGTTGTAGCCGAACGTGCTCGCCTTGAAAAGGATCTCATCACTGCGCAGAAAGATATGAAGACTGCAGAAGTGAAGTTGAGCAACGAAGGCTTTATGGCAAAGGCACCTGAAAGCGTTGTTGTAGAAATTAAAGAGCGCATGGCAGCAACATCTGCTGATATCGAGCGCATCACAGCACAACTTGCAGCGTTGAAGTAATGACACATATTTCACCTGAAGATCAATCTCGCATCGATGCAATCGAGCAAGCGCTCCTTGCTCGCTGGCCCGAGACACGTATCGAACCTACTCTTGATCGCATTGCAGCTCTCGTAGATATATTGGGCTCTCCTCAACTTACCTACCCAACAATTCATATCGGCGGCACAAACGGTAAGACAACTACCTCGCGCATGATTGATTCCCTGCTCTTCGAGATGGGTCTGCGTACGGGTCGCTTTACAAGCCCACACCTTGAAAGTTTCTTAGAGCGCATCGCTATCAATGGTCAGTCCATAGATGCGAAGGCGCTGATCTTCTCCTTTAACGATATCTCTGCATATTTGGATTTAATGGATGCAAAATTTGATCACCCAATTTCATTCTTTGAAGCTATCACAGCCCTTGCCTTTGCAGCCTTTGCCGAGCATCCGATTGATGTCGGCGTCATCGAAGTAGGTATGGGTGGGCTGTGGGATGCCACCAACGTTGTTGATGCAGATGTCTCAGTGATTATGCCTATTGGCTTAGACCACACTGAATATTTAGGCGAAACACTTACTGAAATTGCTCAAACAAAGGCTGGAATTATTAAAGAAGGTGGCTTTGTAGTTCTTGCTCAGCAAGAACCTGAGTGCGCAGTCGAACTCATGAAGCAGGCAGCCCTCGTTGGTGCTGACATTGCTCGAGAAGGAATTGAATACTCAGTGATCTCACGCTCTGTTGCTGTGGGTGGACAGTTGCTCACTATCCAAGGAACAAAAGAGATTTACACAGATATTTTTGTCCCTCTTCATGGAAAGCACCAAGCCTCCAACGCTGCAGCTGCCCTTGTTGCAGTTGAAGTCTTCTTCGGCGATCAAGAACTCGATATCGAGGCGGTGCGAGCAGGATTTGCGCAAGTGACTTCCCCTGGTCGCTGCGAAATCGTTCATCGCGACCCAACAGTTATCTTGGATGCAGCTCATAATCCTCATGGAGCTGCAGCACTTGCAGATACGATCCAGAGCGAATTTACCTTCGATGAAGTAATCGGAATCTTTGCACCCATGGGGGATAAGGATGTCCGGGGGATACTCCTTGAACTTGAACAAGTCATGGATTCGGTCATTGTCTCTGCCAATTCATCACCACGCGCAATGAAAATTGAAGCACTTGAGTTAATGGCAATTGAAATATTTGGAGCTGACCGTGTATTTATCAGCGAGACAATCGCAGGTGCAATCGATAAGGCGGTCACAGATTCAATCCGACCATTGAGTGAAGATACAATTGGGATTCTGATTACAGGTTCAGTTGTATCTGTTGGTGAAGCGCGCACAATTGTCCGAAAGAAATTTGCAAAGGATGCAAAGTAATGCGAGTGCTTGGTTCTGCAGTTCTTGTGATGGAATTCTTTGTCATGGGTTTTGCGATGTTGCTTGCAAAAGATAACCACGAGCCCTCAACAATTATTGCTGGTGCAATCATCGCTCTTCTCTTGCTTCTCACCCCAGGACTTCTCAAGAAGCGCACAGGCTGGATTCTCGGTTCGATCTTGCAATTTCTCTTAATTGGCTATGCCGTTGTCGTGCCTTCTATGGCCATCGTGGGGTTGATTTTCGGGGGACTCTGGATTGCAGCCATTGTGGTGGGGCGCAGGGGTGAGGCAATACGGGCAGCTCTCATGGCTTCACGAACTCCCAACCCCTAATAGACTGCACCGGTGAGCACAGAAAAGACACTCGTCCTAGTTAAGCCAGATGGCGTTGCACGCGGTCTGGTTGGCGAAGTCATTGCACGTATCGAAGCAAAGGGATATTCAATTTCTGCACTTCGTATGTTGCAAGCAGATCGTGCACTTCTTGAAAAGCATTACGCAGAACATCAAGGCAAGCCATTCTTTGAACCACTTGTTGAGTTCATGATGTCAGGCCCAATTGTTGCAATAGTTGCCGAAGGCAATCGCGTGATCGAAGGGTTCCGTTCACTCGCTGGAGTAACTGATCCAACAGTTGCAGCTCCCGGAACTATTCGTGGAGACCTAGCTCGCGACCAAGGAACAAAAGTTGTACAAAATATTGTTCACGGCTCTGATTCACCTGATTCTGCTGCACGTGAAATAGCAATCTTCTTCGAGGGGAAATAAATGTCTAACAGAATGTCATTCATCGGCCGAGATATGGCAGTTGACCTAGGTACCGCCAACACGCTTGTCTATGTTCGCGGTCGTGGCATCGTCCTTAACGAACCATCTGTAGTTGCAATCAACCAAGATACTGGCGGCATTCTTGCAGTCGGACTTGAAGCCAAGAAGATGATTGGCCGTACACCAGGCAATATCGTTGCTATCCGTCCACTTAAAGATGGCGTGATTGCAGACTTTGATACAACTGAGCGCATGCTCCGTTACTTTATTCAGAAAGTTCACCGTCGTAGCTACTTGGCTAAGCCACGTATCGTCGTCTGCGTTCCTTCAGGTATTACTGGCGTTGAACAGCGTGCAGTAAAAGATGCTGGCTATGCAGCTGGTGCCCGTAAGGTCTACATCATTGAAGAGCCAATGGCCGCGGCGATCGGTGCAGGACTTCCTATCCACGAACCAACAGGAAACATGGTTGTCGATATCGGTGGCGGAACAACTGAAGTTGCAGTTATTTCACTGGGTGGAATCGTTACAGCGCTATCAATTCGTATTGGTGGCGACGAACTCGATCAATCGATTATTAACTGGACTAAGCGCGAATATTCACTGCTTTTGGGAGAACGCACAGCTGAAGAGATTAAGATGGCTATCGGCTCTGCATACCCACTTCAAGGCGAGAACGATGCTGAAATTCGTGGTCGCGATCTTGCAACAGGTCTTCCAAAGACAATCGTTGTGACCGCAGCAGAAATCCGTAAGGCTCTTGAAGAACCTGTAAATCAGATTGTGAACGCAGTAAAAGCAACTCTTGATAAGTGCCCACCTGAACTTTCATCAGATCTTATGGATCGCGGAATCGTTCTTACTGGCGGCGGCGCTCTCCTTAAGGGGCTCGATGAGCGTCTTCGTAAAGAGACAGGTATGCCAATTCATATCGCAGACCGTCCACTTGATGCAGTTGTTGAAGGATCCGGTAAATGCATTGAAGAGTTCGAAGCCCTTGAAAAGGTTTTGATCTCCGAGCCTCGTCGATAGGTAATCCCAAGTGCGCTACGGCGGCGACAACCGCGGTCGCTTACTGATAATCGTCCTTGTTGTTACGACGCTCTTTCTTATCACTCTTGATCTTCGAGGGGTGCAAGTCATCAATGGTTTACGCACCGGAACACAGACAGCCCTTACCCCAGTACAAAAAGTTGGCTCATGGGTTGTCTCTCCTTTTCGAAACTTCCTCTCTGACGTTACCCATCTTGGACGTACTCGTAACCAGATGGAGAAACTTAAAACTGAGAATGACAAACTTCGTCTAGCTCTTCAAAATCGTCAAGTCGCTGATGCTCAACTCAAGCAGTTAAAAGGTGTTCTCAATCTTGCTGGAACTGCGGGATTTAAAGTTGTCAATGCAAAGGTAATCTCACAAGGTTCAAGCACATCCTTCACACAAACCATCACAATCGATGCTGGAACCACTTCTGGCATTCACACAAATATGACGGTCCTTTCAGGTTACGGATTAGTCGGCGTTGTGAAATATGCATATACAAATAGCGCACTTGTGCAACTTGCATCAGATCCCGCTTTCCGAATTGGTGCGCGCATTGCAGGAAGCCAGCAGATTGGAATTCTCAGCGGCCAGGGCACTCGTAAGGGCGTTCTACAACTTCTCGATAACACGACACGAATTCACACGGGAGATGCACTCCTGGCTCGTGGAAGCGATAACGGGCGCCCCTTTGTCCCCGGTGTACCAATTGGTGAAATCACTTCAGTAAGCAATTCACCAGGTGCGGTGACGCAGACTGCCGATGTTAAGTTCTATACAAACTTCTCAACCCTTGGGGTAGTTGCAGTTGTCGTTTCTGGTGCATCTTCTGATCCTCGAGATTCACTAGTTCCACCTAAGCCACACCCAACTCCAATTCCAACCGTGACCATCTATGCGACTCCCGGCGCAATTTCTCCGTCACCTACTGCTACGAAGTAAAAATGTCGATACGCAGCTTTCTTCTCTCATCGCCAATCTTTCTCGGCGTATTTCTCTTCCAAGAAGCTTTTGTCACTCAGATGCGCTTGCCTGCAGGGGGAATTAATCTGCTCCTAGTTATTGCTCTCATTTGGTCTGCATTGAGCACGCCAGAAATTGGTGCGCTTACAGGTTTTGGTGCAGGGATTGGAATGGATTTATCTCAGACTTCTCCTGGACCAATGGGGCATTGGACACTTGTATTGATTATCGCTTGTTATGCGGTGGCTTTCCTGGGGTACGGAGATGACAATATTCGAGGAAATCCGATCAACATAGTTCTGCTCACAACGATCGGCGTAGTTGCATCACAGACTGTCTTCCTCGTTTTGGGACTTATGTTAGGTCAACAAATTGGAAGCATCGGAAACATTATTTTCTTGTTAGCTGGCTCAGCATTTTGGACAGCAATAATTTCACCACTGCTTCTTAAAGTAGTTTCATATCTTCATGCCAATATCTTTGGAAGTCGCGCACAGTTATGAATCAACGCTCAAGGCTAAGCCTTATCGTTATTCAAATCTTTATCGCATCCCTGATGGTGGCCTTGCTTGGAAGACTCTTCTATCTTCAAGTAGCAGCAGGACCAAAATATCGCGATGCAGCACTGAGTATTCAAAGCCGCGATGTTGTAACCCCAGCGAACCGCGGATTCATTGTCGATTCTTCAGGTGTTCCACTTGCACTCAATAAGGTAGGGCTCGCAATTACTGTAGACCGCACAAAGATAGATCTATTACCCGATAAAGGTGCGGCAGTCGTTCAAGATCTTGTTACGTTACTGGGGTTAAATTTTGCAGATGTCTGGCAACGCACTCGACTTTGCGGCGAGCTTCCTGCAGGTCAGAAGACCGGATGTTGGACTGGTTCGCGCTTTCAACCAATTCCTATTACTAAGGAAGCAGATCCACAACTAGCACTACGAATTGTTGAACGTCCAGATAGATATCCTGGAATTTCTGCGACTCCCGTAGCCTTCCGTAGTTATCCAGAAACGTTAGGGCTTAATGGGGGACATGTACTTGGATATGTCGGACCGCTTACCGAATCTGATCTTTCGGGTGCAAATGGACGGACATATTTTAGATCTGAATCAATCGGTAAAGCAGGGCTCGAATATGTTTACGACGAGTATCTCCGAGGCACACCTGGGATAAAGACCTATATCGTTGATCGCAAAGAAGCAGTAACTACAACAAGTAAGAATACAAAGCCAATTGCTGGAGATCACCTTGTGACAAGTCTTGATGCGAGGTTGCAGGCCGCAACAGATATTGCTCTAGCAGATGCTGTGCAACGCGCACGAGCTTCGGGCTATCGAGCCGATGGTGGAGCTGCTGTAGTTCTTGATGTGACTAACGGACAAGTTCTCGCGTTATCTTCATATCCGACCTTTGACCCTAATGCATTTGAAAAAGGTCTTACTGTTAAACAAGCGAAAGATCTCTATAGCGAAAGTACGGGCGTACCCGCACTGAATCGTGCACTGCAAGGTCTCTATGCGCCAGGTTCTACATTTAAAGCAGTATCGGTAGTTGCGGCCCGCGATGCCGGTTATGACCTCAAAGGAACATATCAATGTCCTAAGGAGGTACAAGTTGGTGATCGCGCATTCCAAAACTTCGAAAGTAAATCGCAAGGCTCGCTCACTCTGAAGCAGGCCATTGCAGTTTCATGCGACACCATTTGGTACAAAATTGCATATGACGAATGGGTTCGCGATGGGGGCTTGAGCCCTAAATCCAACCCCAATGATTACTTCTTTAAGGCAGCGGCGAAGTTCCAAATGGGAGTCAAGACTGGAATTGATTTACCTTCTGAATCTGCTGGACGCCTTGCAAATCGTCAATGGCGCGCAGCTTGGTATAAACAGAATAAAGATTTTTACTGCAACTATAAAGACCGAGCTGCAAAATCCGCGCAAACCCCCTTTCTTGTTTTGCTGGCGCATGAGAATTGCCTCGACGGAGACAAGATTCGCGCAGGTGATGCTGTGAACTTCTCAATCGGTCAGGGAGATACTGTGGTGACACCCATCAAACTTGCACAGATGTATGCAGCAATTGCTAACGGTGGAACTTTATGGAAGCCAACTATCGCAAAGGCCATTATTAAAACTGATGGAACTGTAATACACACATTTGCTCCACAGAAAGATGGTGAGCTTGGCGTTGATCACACTACGATTGCTTTCTTGCAAGATGCACTCCATGAAGTAACAGTTTCAGGAACCTCAGCTGGAGTCTTTGCAGGATTCCCGGTTGCTACGGCAGGTAAAACTGGAACTGCCCAAGTATTTGGAAATAACCCAAATGGAAGCGCTAAGGCAGATACATCTTGGTATGCATCATTTGCACCTGTTAACAATCCAAAGTATGCAGTTGTCATGATGGTGAGCCAAGGTGGATTTGGAGCAAGTACATCAGCCGTCGGAGTTCGAAAGATTTATGAGACTCTCTTTGGCGTTAAGGGAAGTACCGTTGTTCCAGGACTTGCACTCTTCCCAAATGGAAATCCTCCAACTGCATTGCCACGAATTTCACCAGCCACAAAGCCAAAGCCATCTATATTAAATCCTGGCAAACCGGCGGTAGTTGTTAGCCCGACTCCAACTTCGAAAGCGACGGTTAAACGGTGAGTACTTTTCTCAATCGCAATCCGTATCGCAGATCACGCCGCGCATCGGTAACAGCTGGTTTTGACCCAGTTCTCACTGGTGCAGTTGCAGGGCTACTTATTCTTGGAACACTTCTTGTTTATGCTGCAACGCGCGAATGGTATGCATCTCAAGGACTTGATCCGCAGTATTACCTCAAGCGCCATGTTATTAATATTGTGATTGGTCTAGCGCTTGCGTGGGGCACAACAATTATTGATTACCGTCTACTTCGCGCCTACACACCTTTTATTTGGGCATTCGGCGTAGCCGGTCTGCTCTTTGTTTTACTGCCAGGAGTTGGAAGTACTGTCAATGGCGCAAAAGCTTGGATTCCACTTCCGGGTGGTTTCCAAATCCAGCCTGCAGAGATTGCAAAGATTTCAATCATCATTGGAATCTCGATGTTGCTTTCTGAGCGAACACATAACAGTGATGCACCAACACATAAAGATGTTCTTAAATCTCTGGCCGTAGCCGGGCTTCCGATAATCTTAATCTTGGCGCAACCAGATATGGGAACTGTCTTTATTATTAGCGCATCCGTAGTAACAATTCTTGCTGTATCTGGCGCGCCTACGCGCTGGGTTGTAGGACTCATTTTGCTTGCAGTCATCGGTGGCTTTGTTGCAACCAAGGCTGGCGTCATCAGCGAATACCAAATTAAACGTCTGCAATCATTTGTCGATCCTAATGCTGATGCGCAAGGTGCGGGATATCAATTACGACAAGCTCGAATCACTGTTGGCTCAGGCGGGCTTATCGGTACTGGGATATTTAAAGGTCCACAAACAAATGGTCGCTTTGTTCCAGAACAACAGACCGACTTCATCTTTACAGTAGCTGGCGAAGAACTCGGATTCCTCGGAAGCGGGCTGATTATCTTCTTACTCTTCCTGGTTTTGATGCGAGCATTTGCAATTGCGCGGCGATCGAATGACCCCTATGGAACACTGGTATGCACGGGCGTTATTGCTTGGTTTGCTTTTCAGATCTTTGAAAATATTGGCATGACCCTTGGCCTGATGCCGATGACAGGAGTTCCGCTTCCATTTATGTCCTATGGCGGTTCGAGTATGTTTGCCAACCTCATTGGATTTGGACTCTTGCAGAATGTTCATGCAAGGCACCATGGCTAAATCGCGCTCAAAATAGGTTTTCGACCGCCTTATCTGCCATAATTAGGTCAACAGTTCAGCGCGGCCAGCGATCCTTATCGCGCCTGCGGCGGACTACAAGAAAAGTTTTGTTCAAGGTGATCTCATCTTGGGCCTCGAGAATGCGTATATCCACACTAAGGAATACGCGCTAAAGGATTTGGTGCCATGGCTATTGAGCCAAAATCACCGCGTAAGCGCGCGGTTAAGAAATCAAGTAAGAAATCACTGAGCTCAGAAGTAACAACTGAGCCAATAATTGCAGAAGATGCACCGCCACGTGCCCCTAAATCGGGTGCAAAAAAAGCTGCAGCAATTCCCGTTCCTATGTTTCAAGCAGCACCTGTCGATGCAGTTGCTCCGCCAAAGTCTTCAAGATCGGGCGCAAAGAAAGCTGCAAAGTCTGCTGATGCAGAAGAAGTTACTACACCAGCTGCAGATTCTGAAGATTCAGAAGGTCGCGGAAACCGTAATCGCCGTCGCCGTCGTGGTGGCCGTGGTCGCCGCAAGCCAAATGGTGAAGGCGTAGATTCACAAGAGAACTCTGACAACGATTCTGAAGATTCATCCGATGAAGGATCTGAAAGTGCAGATGGCACAACACATCGCCGTCGCCGTCGCCGTCGCGCAACAGGAGATGGCGTTACACCAGGTGAAGTCATTGATGAAGATG
>CAIPLJ010000022.1 GCA_903865885.1 uncultured Actinomycetes bacterium
ACAAAATAGTGACGCCATATTTTTCGATGATTTCGAAGATGCGTCCCTTGTGTGGAGTATCAGGTGTGCCTTCATAAATAACTTGAGTTGCGCCATTAATTAGTGGTCCATAAACCGTGTATGAATGGCCAGTAATCCAACCGATATCGGCGGTGCACCAATAGACATCTTTAGTTGGCTTGATGTCGAAGACAACTTTGTGCGTGTAGGCAACCTGCGTTAGATAACCACCGGTTGTATGAAAAATTCCCTTTGGTTTTGCGGTTGTACCCGATGTATACAAGATGAAGAGCGGGTGCTCGCTATCGAAGAATTCAGGTGTGTGCGTTGGCTGTTGTGGATCTACAAGGTCATGCCACCACACATCGCGGCCTTCGACCCATGAAGTCTCTTGTCCGGTGCGCTTTACAACGATTACTTTTTCAACATGTGTCTGACCTTTGAGCGCGTCGTCTACTGCTGGCTTAAGCGCAAAAGATGCACCTTTTCTAAATCCGCCATCTGAAGTAATAACCAACTTTGCATCGGCATCTTGAATACGTGAGAGCAGCGCATCTGCAGAGAATCCACCGAAGACCACTGAGTGGATTGCGCCAATTCGTGCACATGCAAGCATTGCGACAACCGCTTCAGGAATGAGAGGCATATAAATTGCAACGCGATCTCCGGACTTAATTCCAATGGATCTCAGAGCATTTGAAGCTTTACATACATCAGAGAGTAAATCGGCATAAGAAATTGTTCGGGTATCGCCCGGTTCGCCTTCAAAGTGAAAGGCAGTGCGACTTCCATTGCCATCAGCAATGTGGCGATCAAGTGCCGAAACTGTTGCATTGAGTTTTCCACCAACAAACCATTTGGCATAGGGAGATTCCCACTCGAGGGTCTTATCCCACTTCTTCTCCCATGTAAGTGCCTGCGCCTGCTTCTCCCAAAATGCGAGTCGATCCTTATCGGCCTCGGCATAAAGTTCGACCTTCGCATTTGACTGCGCGGCAAATTCTGTAGTGGGTAAGAAGGAACGATCTTCGGTCGAAAGATTTTCAATGGAATCAGATGCCATGTCGTTGAGGTTACCGCTGAAGAGCTGCTTTTTAAAGGATTACTTATCAACAGATGAGTGCAAATGCTCATATCTGCAATTCACGATCTGCCAATAATGCGCACCTTCGCACAACGATCAATAAATGAAAGGAGAAAAATGACAGTTTCAGCATTTATTGCAATTTTGCTCAAGGTGCTCAGTAGCCCTGCCCTTTTAGCCGGCCTTATCGCCGCGCTTCAGAAAATCCTTCATCCATAAGGCTCAATGCCCCTTACCTCTCGCGTATTCAGTGCGCCGATTTTTCATACGCGAGGGTAGGTGGTTGGATTAGGCGTAAGCCTCACTTAGACCCAATGGTGCGTCAGAGCGTTTACACACAGTTCTAGACAATTGGGAGCATCAGATGCCAATAGCAACCCCTGAAGTGTATGCAGCAATGTTGGACCGCGCTAAGGCCGGATCATTTGCATATCCAGCAATCAACGTTTCATCATCACAGACACTTATCGGTGCAATTCGTGGATTCGCAGAAGCAGAATCAGATGGAATCATTCAATTTTCTTGGGGTGGAGCTGAATACGCTTCAGGCTCAACTGTAAAGAACATGGTCGATGGCGCAGTTGCGCTCGCAGAATTCGCACACGTTGTTGCAAAGAATTACAACGTAAATATTGGACTTCACACTGATCACTGCCCAAAGGAGAAGCTCGACGGCTTTATGCGTCCACTTCTTGAGATAGGTGCACAGCGCGTTAGAGATGGCAAGCAGCCATTGTTCAACTCACATATGTGGGATGGATCAGCGGTTGATATGCCAGAGAACATGAAAGTTGCTCGCGAACTTCTCGATAAATCAGTTGCAGCGAACACAGTTCTTGAAATCGAAATCGGCGTTGTTGGTGGAGAAGAAGATGGCGTCGAAGCAAAGCACGATGCAAAGCTCTACTCAACTCCTGAAGACGCACTTCTAACAATTGAAACACTTGGGCACGATGCAAAAGCTCGCTACATGGTGGCAGCAACATTCGGAAACGTCCACGGTGTTTATAAGCCAGGAAATGTTGTATTGCAGCCAAAGATTCTTAAAACTCTCCAAGATGCAGTTGCAGCAAAGCTTGGTCTTCCAGCAGGAAGTAAGCCAATGGACCTCGTATTCCACGGTGGTTCTGGCTCACTTCTCTCAGAAATTCGTGAATCACTTGACTACGGTGTAATTAAGATGAATATCGATACAGATACTCAGTACGCATTCACTCGTCCAGTTGCTGATTACATGTTGAAGAACTACGACGGCGTTCTCAAGATTGATGGAGAAGTTGGAGTAAAGAAGATTTACGATCCACGTGCGTGGGGTAAAGCTGCAGAAGCAGGAATCGCTGCACGAATTGGCGAAGCTTGTGAAGATCTTCGTTCAACCGGTACATCACTTCTCAAGTAATTAACTAACTACGAGTCGGAGAGGCTTTATCCATGCCTGCATTAGTACTACTGGGAGCTCAGTGGGGCGACGAAGGCAAGGGTAAAGCTACCGATTTGTTGGGCGATCGCGTTGATTATGTAGTTCGTTATCAAGGTGGCAATAACGCAGGACACACAGTTGTCATTGGTGATCAGAAGTATGCACTTCACTTACTTCCATCTGGAATTCTCTCTCCTAACGTAATTCCAGTAATCGCAAATGGTGTCGTCATTGACCCAGGTGTATTGCTTGAAGAAATTAAAGGACTTACAGAGCGCGGAATCGATTGCAGTAAGTTAGTGATTTCAACGAACGCGCACTTAATTACTCCGTACCACCGCACCATCGATAAAGTCTCAGAGCGTTTCTTGGGTAAATCAAAGATCGGAACAACAGGTCGTGGAATCGGACCTGCATATGCCGACAAGATCAACCGCATCGGTATTCGCGTACAGGATCTCTTTGATCCATCAATCTTGCGCCAGAAGATTGAAGGCGCGCTACGCGATAAGAATCAAGTACTTATCAAAGTCTTTAACCGTAAAGATATTGAAGTAGAAGATGTTCTCCAGGAGTATTTGGCATATGCAGAAATTTTGCGTCCATATGTAGCAGATACAGTGTTATTGCTCGATAACGCTTTGAAGGCTGGAAAGCGCGTACTTCTCGAAGGTTCGCAAGGAACACTTCTCGATGTTGATCACGGTACTTATCCATTCGTTACATCATCAAACCCAACTGCTGGCGGTGCATGTACAGGTTCTGGAATCGGACCAACGAAGATTGATCGCGTCATCGGAATCGTTAAGGCTTACACAACTCGTGTTGGATCTGGACCATTCCCTACTGAACTCTTCGATGAAGATGGCGAAAAACTTCGCACCATTGGTGGCGAAGTTGGTGTCACAACAGGTCGCGCACGTCGTTGCGGTTGGTATGACGCACCCATCGCACGTTATGCAGTACGTGTAAACGGACTGACAGATTTCTTCCTCACTAAGCTCGACGTTCTTACAGGCTGGGATCAAATTCCAGTCTGTGTTGCATATGAAATCGATGGAAAGCGCGTTGAGGAACTTCCTGCTTCACAATCTGACTTCCACCATGCAAAGCCAATTTACGAATATCTTCCAGGTTGGAAAGAAGATATCTCTGGCGCCAAGAAGCTAAGCGATCTTCCTAAGAATGCACAGGATTACATCACCTTCCTCGAAAAGATTTCAGGTGCACCAATGAGCGCCATCGGCGTAGGTCCCGGGCGCACCCAGACAATTGTTGTCAAGGATTTCATCTAAGCCATGAAAATCCTCCTAGTCGGAAGCGGTGGTCGCGAACACGCACTCGCACTAGGACTCAAAGCAGATAAAAGTTGTACTGAACTTCATGTTGCTCCCGGTAATCCTGGAATCGCGACTCTTGCAACGATTCATCCACTAGCGATTACAGATAACAATGCAATCTGCGAACTTGCACAGAAGTTATCTGTAGACCTCGTCGTTATTGGTCCTGAAGTGCCTTTAGTAAATGGAGCTGCAGATGTATTACGTAGCGCAGGTTTTGCTGTCTTTGGGCCATCGAAGGCAGCTGCACAACTTGAAGGGTCGAAAGATTTCGCTAAAGGTGTCATGCGCGATGCTGGCGTTCCTACCGCGCGAAGCTTTACCTGCACCCAAGAATCTGAAATCGAGAGAGCACTTGATGCATTTGGTGCGCCCTACGTTGTTAAAGATGATGGGCTAGCTGCCGGTAAAGGTGTTGTTGTTACTAATGATCGCCACGTAGCGCTCGATCATGCACGTGCATGTTCACGTGTTGTCATCGAGGAATATCTGGCGGGCCCAGAAATATCACTCTTTGGTATCTCTGATGGCCGCAATATTTTGCCAATGCAACCTGCGCAAGATTTCAAACGAGCATTTGATGGCGATGAAGGTCCCAACACTGGCGGAATGGGCGCTTATTCACCACTTCCGTGGGCGCCCGATGACATCGTTGAAGAGACATACGAGAAAGTATTGGCACCTGTCATTGCCGAAATGGCAGCGCGTGGAACACCATTTATCGGTTTGCTCTATGCAGGTTTAGCCCTGACCGATGAAGGAATTCGCGTCATCGAATTTAATGCGCGATTCGGAGATCCCGAAACTCAAGTGTTGATTCCACTGTTGATGACACCGCTAGCCACACTTCTCTACAAGGCTGCGACAGATAATTTAGATGATGCAGTTCTGCAATGGCGTGATGAAAGTGCAGTAACCGTTGTTCTTGCATCACAGGGTTATCCAGAATCTCCTAAAACTGGCTCTGTAATTTCTTCAATTCCCATTATTGAAAATTCTCAGGTTTTTCATGCGGGGACAGCACTCAATGGTGACTCACTCCTTTCAACAGGAGGTCGAGTCTTAACTGTGACCGGAACGGGTGCGGATCTGACTGAAGCCCGCGACCGCGCATACCGCGCAATCTCACAGATTGACCTTGAAGGATCTTTCTACCGCTCTGATATCGCGCTCAATGCGTCGGTCGCTGAGAAGGGCAATTAAATGAGGGAGAATGCACCAGTGAGCGTATTAGCTGATCGTTATGCATCGAAAGAGATGCGACAAGTCTTTGCGCCAGAAGAGAAAATTATCGCCGAACGCAAGTTGTGGCTTGCAGTTGCTCGCGCGCAATCAAAGCTCGGACATCCAATTTCAGATGCAGTCATTGCTGATTATGAAAAGGTATTAACAACGGTTGATTTAGCATCCATCGATGCGCGCGAAAAAGTTACGCGCCATGATGTCAAAGCACGTATCGAAGAGTTCAATGCACTTGCAGGACACGAAGCAATTCATGCAGGAATGACAAGCCGCGATCTCACAGAAAATATTGAAGCACTTCAAGTTCGCGATGGGCTTGCAATTGTTCATAACAAAACAGTTGCTCTTCTTGCCGCCCTTGGCGTTAAAGCTGCTCAGTATTCAGATCAACCAATCGCTGGTCGTTCACATAATGTGCCAGCACAGATCACCACACTCGGAAAACGTTTTGCCTCCGCTGCTGAAGAACTCCTTTATGCATACGAGCGACTTGCATCTCTGCAGAGTCGTTACCCAATGCGCGGAATCAAGGGTCCTGTTGGAACTGCGCAAGATTCAATAGATTTGCTCGGATCGACTGATGCGCATCAATCACTCGAAGCAGCCATTGCAAAAGAGCTTGGATTTGATCGCGTTCTCGATTCAACTGGCCAGATCTATCCACGATCACTCGATTACGAAGTCCTAACAACACTTGTTCAGCTAGCAGCATCACCATCTTCACTTGCAACTTCTATTCGCCTCATGGCAGGTGCGGAACTTGTCACTGAAGGATTTAAGGCTGGCCAAGTTGGATCATCTGCAATGCCACACAAGATGAATACACGTTCATGCGAACGCGTTAATGGCCTTACCGTTATTTTGCGTGGCTATGCATCGATGGTCTCTGAACTTGCTGGAAACCAGTGGAATGAAGGCGATGTTTCATGCAGCGTCGTTCGCCGCGTTGCACTTCCTGATGCTTTCTATGCGATGGATGGATTGCTAGAAACAATGCTGACAGTGCTCAACGAATTCGGAGCATTTCCTGCAGTTATCTCGACAGAGCTCGAGCGCTATCTACCGTTCCTTGCAACGACAAAGATTTTAATGGCATCAGTGAAAGCTGGAGTTGGTCGCGAAGTTGCACATGAGGCGATCAAAGAGCATGCAGTCGCTGCGGCACTTGGTATGCGCGAAGGCAGAGCAAATAATTTCCTTGATGCAATTGCAGGCGATGCTCGCATTCCATTTAAACGCGCAGAACTTGATGCGCTGATTGGTAACCCACTTGAATTTACTGGCGATGCTCGCCAACAAGTAGCACGAGTTGTTAGTCGCATCGACGCGATTACATCCGCGCACCCTGCCGCAGCGCAGTACAAACCCGGCTCTATCAGGTGAGTGGTTTCGGCCTAGCTGGTCCACCGCCAGCGCCTTCGATACCTGGGTGGACACACTTGCGTACCGGAAAAGTTCGCGATCTCTATACAAATGATCAAGAGCAACTATTAC
>CAIPLJ010000023.1 GCA_903865885.1 uncultured Actinomycetes bacterium
CCAGATTCAGTCATGGCTAACCTTGAATTTCTGATTACTCATAACATCAATGCAGTCATCGGCACAACCGGCTTCGATGATGCACGTATCGCAAAAATCAAATCGCTCCTTGCCTCATCTAAATCAGGCGTTCTCATCGCACCTAATTTTGCAATCGGTGCGGTATTGATGATGGAATTTGCAACTAAGGCAGCTAAATACTTTGAATCAGCAGAAATCATTGAACTTCATCACCCCAATAAGGTGGATGCGCCATCTGGCACCGCAGCGCGTACAGCAGAACTGATGTCAAAGGCTCGCAAAGAGGCAGGCCTTGCGCCGATGCCAGATGCGACAACGACTGCACAAGATGGTGCACGTGGTGCAACAGTGGGGGATATTCCAGTTCACTCAGTGCGACTTCGTGGACTTGTGGCACATCAAGAAGTATTGCTCGGTGGAATCGGTGAAACACTTTCAATTCGCCACGATTCAATCGACCGAGTAGGTTTTATGCCAGGAGTACTTCTTGGCGTTCGCCAGGTTCTTTCTCATCCAGGGCTGACTTTCGGCCTTGAAAATTTTATGTAACTGGAGGTAGGAAAAATAATGGCACACGCAGATATCACAATGTACGGCGCCGACTGGTGTGGGGATTGCCGTCGCTCAAAGCGTCTACTGGAAGAGCTTGATATTCAGGTCAATCACATCGATGTTGAGGTTGATGAATCTGCGGCTGCAAAGGTGCAAGAGATTAATGGTGGAGCGAAATCAATTCCTGTCTTGGTCTTCTCTGATGGAACACACCTAACCGAACCTTCAGATAATGATCTCAAGGCGAAGTTAACTTCCCTTGGCATCATCTAGTAAGCGACTTATTTAAATCTATAAATCAGTGCTGAAGTAAGGGCCGCAGAGATAACAACAACGAAGTAAGGCGCCTTTAAGCGCAGTGCAATTAAGGCCACACATACTCCAGCAAGGCGTTGATCGATAATCCATTTACCTTTATCGGTAAGTGTCTGTACTCCCACTAACGCGCTCAGTAGCGCAATTGGAATAAGGGTATTGATACGGAGCATGCGTGGGTTGGTGAGATATTTCTCTGGGATTGAATGGCCCATAAACTTTAAGATGAAGGCAATCGCACTTGTTCCCAAAACCCCAACCCACATTGCGCTCATGGACGTACCTTCCATCCGAAGGCCACAGCCAGTAACGCTGTAGTGATAATTGGAAGTCCAGCAGAAATTACTGGAGTAAGTGCAATAGCAAGCAGTACTGCAGATGCAGCAAGTGTGCGTTCAAATCGCCCTAATAGCCGTGGCCATACAAGACCTAAAAATGCTGCAGGTACAGCTGCATCAAGCCCCCATGCGGATGGATTTCCCATGGCTTGCGCCCCGAGTGCACCGAGGACTGTGAAAATATTCCAGAAGAAGTAGACGCCAAAACCTGTTAGCCAGAAGCCATATTTCATAGCCTGATTACCGAGATCTTCCTGGCCGATTGCTACTCCAGTTGATTCATCAATTGTCACTTGCGCAGCAATAATTCGTTTAGCTCCGCGAACTTTGAGAACAGGAGCCATTCGTAATCCATATAAACCATTTCGAATTCCAAGAAGTGATGCCGTCGCAATTCCTGAAAGAGCGCTGCCTCCTGCACCCATGACGCCGACAATGGCAAATTGAGATGCTCCAGAAAAAGTGAGAAGAGAGAGCAAGCAGGTTTGAAGGATTGAGAACCCTGCAGCGATTCCTGCTGCCCCAAATGCGATTCCGTAGAGGCCAACAGTGAAGGAGACGCTCAAACTCTGAGTTGCGGTGGCACGGTTCACTCTGGACACGCGGCCATTGTGCCCTAGATATCCAGCGAGCGGAGGGGGGTTGAAAGATAAGGTGCGGACATGTCTGAGACTGTAATTTTTAGAGATGATGTATCCGTCGAGCTTATTAAGGCGAGTGCCAGCGATGCCGATGTTATTTGGGCGGCGCGCGTATCTACTGCAGGCGAACAATCGATGGATGAAATCGGTGAAGATCCAGCGCGATCAGCAGGGTTGATCAACTACCTTGCTCGCGAACGTCATGGCTCACCCTTTGAACACACCTCGATGACTTTCTTTATCTCCGCACCAATCTTTGTATTCCGTGAATTTATGCGCCATCGCATCGCGTCCTACAACGAGGAATCTGGACGCTATCGAGAACTCAAACCTGTTTTCTACATTCCGTCAAAGGAACGTAAATTAATTCAGGTCGGTAAGACAGGTGCATATACATTCGTTGATGGCACTCCAGAACAATTTGACATAACAGTCAAAGCGATGAAAGAGGCTTACATCGTTGCTTATGATTCTTATCAGAAGATGCTAGAGGCTGGTGTCGCACGTGAAGTTGCCCGTGCTGTATTGCCAGTTGCAACATATTCATCGATGTATGTCACTATGAATGCGCGTGCACTTATGAATTTCCTATCACTTCGCACAGCGCGCGAGGGTTCACATTTCCCAAGCTATCCGCAACGCGAAATTGAGATGGTTGCAGAAAAGATGGAAGCCGAATTCGCTAAATTAATGCCACTGACATACGGGGCATTTGAAAAATCTGGTCGTATCGCGCCATAAGCGATACGATGCTCCGATGAATACGCAAGCGCCTTTCGGACGACTCCTCACCGCAATGGTGACCCCTTTTGATAAGGATGGAGCAATCGATTGGGCTGGCGTAGAGAAACTTGCTCAACATCTTGTAGATAACGGACATGATGGAATCGCCGTCAATGGAACTACAGGCGAGGCTCCCACTACAAAATCTTCCGAAAAACTTGAGATCATCAAGGTTGTAAAGAAAGTTGTTGGTTCAAAGATTCAAGTACTTTCAGGCGCTGGCGATAATGAAACCGCCTACACCGTTGAGCAAGCAAAGCGTTCTGAACAAGCCGGAGCAGATGGCCTCTTGGTCGTCACTCCTTATTACAACAAACCACCACAGGCAGGCATCGAGGCGCACTTCCGCGCTGTTGCTGCAGCAACAACTCTTCCCATCATGATGTACGACATTCCAGGTCGCACAGGCGTTGAGATCGAATCTGACACCATCGTTAAACTCTTTGAAACCGTCGACAACATTGTCGCCCTCAAGGATGCAAAGGGAAATATCGCTGCTACATCGTGGGTAATTAAGCGATGCAATATTCCCGTCTACTCAGGCGATGACATTCTTAACTTGCCATTCTTATCTGTAGGTGCAGTTGGCTTTGTTTCAGTGTGTGGCCACACCGTTGGACTCCAACTCAAAGCGATGCTCGATGCCTGGTTCGCTGGAAATACATCGAAGGCTCTTGAAATTCATCAGCAACTCTTGCCTGTATTTACCGGCACATTCCGCACACAAGGTGCAATTTTGACCAAGGCTGCGATGTCACTCATGGGGCTTCCCGGAGGAACAACTCGCCTGCCACTCGTTGATGCAACACCAGAACAGATAGATCAATTACGTAAAGATCTCACTGCTGGTGGCGTCACGCTGAAGAGCTAACACAACACCGTATGACACAACATCCCCACCCAAATCTCGGCACACCACGAAAGCTTGTTGATGGTGGCCTGCGCATAGTTGCACTCGGTGGCATCTCTGAAATCGGTCGCAATATGACTGTCTATGAAATCAATGGAAAGTTGCTGATTGTTGACTGCGGAGTTCTCTTTCCTGAAGATAACCAACCAGGAATCGACCTCATTCTGCCGGACTTTAGTTACATTCGTGATCGACTAAGCGATGTCGTGGGACTCTTCCTTACACATGGCCATGAAGATCACATCGGGGCGGTCCCATACTTACTGCGCGAACGTGGAGATATTCCTGTCTATGGATCTCCGTTGACCATTGCGCTCATTGCAGCGAAATGTAAAGAACATCGCATCTCTCCACTTACTCACGAGGTGCGCGAAGGCAACCGAGAAGATGTCGGTCCCTTTGAACTCGAATTTGTCGCAGTCAATCACTCGATACCTGATGCGCTAGCAGTTGCAATTCATACCAAGGCTGGCACTGTCTTACACACGGGTGACTTTAAGATGGATCAACTTCCACTAGACGGACGTATTACAGATTTGCGAACCTTTGCTCGATTAGGTGAAGAAGGAGTCGATCTATTTCTCGTTGACTCTACAAATGCAGATGTCCCGGGCTTCACTCCCTCTGAGCGTGAAATCATGCCTGCCCTTAACCGAGTTATTGCATCTACCAAGCGACGCGTGATCGTTGCCTCGTTCTCGTCTCATGTACACCGTGTGCAACAAGTCATTGATACAGCTGCGATTCATAATCGCAAAGTCGCATTTATCGGTCGATCAATGATTCGCAATATGAAGATTGCACAGGATATGGGTTACTTAACTGTGCCACCAGGAATCCTCTTCGATGCACGCGAGCTTGATAATTACGACGATCGTGTTGTGCTTATTTGTACGGGCTCGCAAGGCGAACCCATGGCAGCTCTATCGCGTATGGCAAATGGCGATCACCAGATTCGCGTGGGGGAGGGCGACACCGTCATCCTTGCATCATCACTCATTCCAGGAAATGAAAATTCAGTATTTCGAGTTATCAACGAACTCACACGCTTTGGCG
>CAIPLJ010000024.1 GCA_903865885.1 uncultured Actinomycetes bacterium
CCATGACTTCAACAATGAGATCGATATCGGGATCGTTAACGATCGAAAATGGATCGGTAGTAAAGAGTGCGGGGTTTAGACCTGGGTAATCCTTAATGGTGCGCACTGCAATGCGAGTCAGTTCGATCTTTACGCCGGCACGAGTAGAGAGTTCGGCTGTATCTTCGAGGAGCAAGCGGGCTACCTGGCTTCCGACAACTCCGCAGCCGAGCATGCCAACGCGAACTGGTTTATCTGCGGGGCTCATAAACCTATTCTTTCACATCAAGTGAGAGCAGGTCTGCCTCATTTTCACGACGGACAATTACGCGGGCTTTTCCATCTTTTACTGCAACAACGGGCGGTCTTGGCACATGATTGTAATTACTAGCCATACTGCGGCCATATGCACCTGTTGCTGGAGTTGCAAGAAGATCGCCAGGGGCAATATCTGAAGGCAATTGAATTTCTTTGATGATGATGTCGCCTGTTTCGCAATGTTTTCCAACTACGCGAGTCAAGGCAAGCGGCGCAGATGATGCACGTTGTGCAATCACCGCTGTGTATTCGGCATCGTATAAAGCAGTGCGTGCGTTATCGCTCATGCCACCATCGACTGAGACGTACTTACGAACTTTTCCACCATCGATGACAACATCTTTCACGGTTCCCACTTCATACAAGGTAAACATTGTTGGTCCAACTATGTTGCGACCTGGTTCGAGTGAAACCATTGGGATCTCAAGATTGTGTTGTGCGCACGCTTTCTTAACAGCAGTATGAATCTGCGGAAGAACATCAGCTGGTTCAACGGTGTCATCTCCATCGATGTATGCAATTCCAAAACCGCCACCCAGATCGAGCTCGGGAAGTTCGGTGCCGTATTGATCGCGATATTTCGCCATAAAACCAATTAGGCGATCTGTTGCAATCTCATGCGCCTCGGCGCCAAATATCTGCGAACCAATATGGCAATGCACACCACGGAGTTCGAGTTGAGGATAATTTGCTAGCGCTTCGACGGCAACCCAAGCCGCACCCGATGCGATAGAGAAACCAAATTTCACATCTTCATGTGCAGTAGAAATCTTTTCGTGAGTATGGGCTTCTATGCCGGGTGTAAGTCGCAGCATGACCCCTTGGCGAACTCCATGCTTATTTGCAGCAGCTGCAACTCGTTCAATCTCAAAGAGTGAATCCATCACAATTGTCTTAACTCCGACAGAAACTGCGCGATCTATTTCGGCAACTGACTTATTATTTCCGTGCACTTCAATCTTCTTTGGGTTGATTCCACCAGCAAGTGCAACGGCGAGTTCTCCCCAAGTGCAAACATCGATACCAATTCCAATATCTGCAATCCATTGCGCAACAGCGGTACAGATAAAAGATTTCGCTGCGTAGTAGATAGTGCCGGCATGTGTACCGAATTGAGAATTAAGACCGTTCTGCCATGCAAGTGCGCGAGCACGATATGCATCTTCATCAAGGAAGAATGTTGGAGTTCCAAAATCTTTTGCTAGTTGCGCAGCAGGAATTCCGCAAAGAGTAAGTGTTCCACCGTTCAGTGATGCGTTCTTAGACCACATATTTATTGATGAGTTTTTAGACATAGCTACATCCGATCCGGTGCTGATACGCCAAGCAAATCGAGACCATTTGCAATCACCTGCATCGTTGCCGCGCAGAGAGCTGCTCGCGCTGAGTGAATTGGTGCGATCGGTTCTTCGCCCAGTGGGATAACTCGACAGTCGGCGTAGAAGCCGTGATAAACCCCAGCAAGTTCTTCAAGATAACGAGCAACACGGTGCGGTTCGCGGAACTGTGCAGCACTTGCGACAACTCGTGGATATTCAGCGAGTGAACCTAGTAATTCGTTCTCACGATCGTGGCTAAGTTGCGAAGCGTCAAATGCAGATAAGTCGGATGAGATTCCCAACTCTTGAGTATTACGAAGTACGCCCGCAATGCGAGCATGCGCGTATTGAACGTAGTAAACAGGGTTCTCATTAGTATTGCGGCGCAAGACATCGATATCCATCACCATTGGGGTATCGACGGGATAGCGAATAAGTGTGTAGCGGGCAGCATCCACTCCAACCTTTTCGACTAACTCCTCCAAAGTAATAATTGTTCCGGCACGCTTTGAAAGTTTAAGTTCCTCGCCACCTTCCATAATTTTTACAAGCTGGCCAATCATGATTTCAACGTTGTAACTGGAATCATCTCCCGCGCATGCTGCAGTGGCTTTGAGACGATGTATATAACCATGGTGATCTGCGCCCAGCATGTAGATACAGATATCGAAGCCGCGTTCGCGCTTATTGATGTAATAAGCAGTATCTGATGCAAAGTATGTGAGGTCGCCATCTTCTTTGAGAATGACGCGATCTTTATCGTCACCAAAATCAGTTGTGCGAAGCCAAACTGCGCCATCTAATTCAAATACGTGGCCCTGTGCGCGAAGTTTTTCTACCGCATGTTCGACTGCGCCGGATTCGTGAAGCGAGCGCTCAGAGAACCAGACATCGAACTTGGTATGAAAAGTTTCAAGAACTTTTTGCTGCTGTGCCAATTGAACTTTATAGGCAGCTTCGCGAAATTCTTCACTCGTGGAAATTTTTGGGTTTGCAGCGACAACTTCCTTAGCGAGATCTGAAATGTAATTTCCTTGGTAACCATCTTCAGGAATTGGTTTACCTTGGGCTGCCGCTTGAACCGATTGACCAAAGAGATCCATCTGACGCCCGCGGTCATTGATGTAGAACTCGCGAGTCACCTGCGCACCTGCAGCGCTGAGTACTCGACCGAGTGAATCACCGACCGCTGCCCACCGCGTATGGCCTAAGTGCAACGGACCCGTTGGGTTGGCGCTAATAAATTCGAGGTTGATCTTTATGCCCGCGAGCGCTGCTCCCCGACCGTATTCATATCTATTAGTAAGAATGGTGCGAACGAGTTCAGCTTGGTTGGCGCGATCCAAGGTAATGTTGATAAAACCGGGGCCAGCAATATCAACCTTGGTGACACCTGCGATAGATGCAATCGCGCTCTGAAGAATCGTTGCAATCTCACGCGGATTCTTGCCGGCCGCCTTAGCCAACTGAAGTGCAATCGAGGTTGCGTAATCGCCATGGTCTCGATTCTTGGGGCGCTCGAGAGCGATGCTCGCAGGGGGTTGGCCCTCGAGATCTCCCCTTGAAAATGCCGCGGCAACGGCAGCCTGGATATCGGCTGAGAGCTGGTCGGCAAGGCTAGGCATGGAGCAAGGTTACCCGCTCACGCGTGCGTAAGGTCGCCCATATATCAGCGAACCGTTACCAAATCGTTAGCGCATTCGACTCGCTTTTTTATGCGTAAGACCAATACCGTTACCTCACCCGTCGGGACCATAAACAGGAATGAAAAATCTTCTTTCTGGGTTTTCGACTTTTCGAAAGGTCACAACACATATGACAAAGCGTCGTAACGCAGTAGCAGCAGTTCTTGCAACAGCTGCTCTTGCACTCACAGGCTTCGTTGCTGCTCCTTCAGCTTCAGCTGCTGGCACACAGGTTGGCGTAATCCTTCCTGATGCTGCTTCATCAGCTCGCTGGGAAACAGCAGACCGTCCATTCCTTGCAGCAGCATTCAAGGCAGCTGGAGTAACAGCTGACATTCAGAATGCAAATGGCGACAAGGCAAAGTTCGCAACAATCGCAGACCAGATGCTCGCAAAGGGCGTAAAGGTTTTGATCATGGCTGGACTTGATTCACCATCAACAGCTGCTATCCAAGCAAAGGCTGCTAAGGCTGGCGTTAAGACAATCGATTACGATCGTCTAACACTTGCAGGATCAGCTTCATACTACGTTTCATTCGATAACGTTGCAGTTGGCAAGCTTCAGGGACAAGGCATCAAGGATTGCCTTACTAAAGCTGGTCAGACAAAGGCTTCAATCGTTTACCTAAACGGTTCACCAACAGATAACAACGCAACACTCTTCAAGCAGGGTTATGACTCTGTTCTTCGTCCATCAATCACTTCAGGTGCTTACAAGCTCGTTGACGATCAGTCTGTTCCAGATTGGGACAACGCTAAGGGTGGAGTTATCTTCGAACAGCAGCTCACAAAGGCAGGCGGAAAGCTTGATGCAGTTGTATCAGCTAACGAAGGTCTTGGACTTGCAGCAGTTGCAGTTCTTAAGAAGAACAAGCTCAACGGCAAGGTATGCGTATCAGGTCAGGATGCAACAGCAGACGGACTTGCAGCGATCCTTACTGGTGACCTTTCAAACACTGTTTACAAGGCTGTAAAGCAGGAAGCAAACGGAGCTGCAGATCTCGCGATCGCATTGATCAAGGGAACTAAGGTTACAAATGCAACAGGAAAGACAAACGATGGAAAGCGCGATGTTCCATCAGTTCTTCTTGTACCAGTTGGAATCACAAAGGCTAACGTCAAGGTTGTCATCGCTGATGGCTTCCAGACACGTGCTGCTGTTTGTAAGATTGCAACAGAAGCTGTTTGTAAGGCAAACGGTATCTAATTCATTAGATATCCAAGCTAGCAATAGCTAATGCTTAAGAATCCGGTCCGGGGATTTCCCCCGGACCGGATTCGCATTAGTAGGATAAGAAAGTATCAATAACCCGAATATCGAGAGGCGCTCATGAGCACACCGTTGCTTTCCCTCAAAGGAATTAATAAATCCTTTGGACCCGTTCATGTCTTGAAAGATGTTAATTTCGATGTTTATCCAGGACAGGTGACTGCTCTCGTTGGAGATAACGGAGCGGGTAAGTCCACTCTCATTAAATGTATTGCGGGTATCTACACACCCGAAAGCGGAGATTTCATCTTCGAAGGAAATAACGTCACCATCGATGGGCCTCGTGCTGCAACTGCGCTCGGCATCGAAATTGTGTATCAAGATCTCGCTCTCTGCGACAACCTCGACATTGTTCACAATATGTTCCTTGGTCGTGAAGAGAAGAAGGGCATTACCCTCAACGAAACTTCAATGGAGTCACTCGCACGCAAGACTCTCGATGGACTCAATGTTCGAACCGTGAAATCAATCCGTCAGACCGTTGCATCGCTCTCGGGTGGACAACGTCAGACAGTTGCCATCGCTCGTGCAGTGTTATGGAATTCAAAGGTAGTCGTTCTCGATGAGCCAACAGCAGCTCTTGGCGTTGCTCAAACTGAGCAGGTTCTCAATCTTGTTCGTCGCCTTGCCGATAATGGTCTAGCTGTTGTTCTTATCAGCCACAACCTCATCGATATCTTCCAGGTCGCTGACAATATTGCGGCTCTCTACCTTGGAAATATGGCAGCACAAGTCAAAAAGTCAGATGTCACAACAAACCAAGTCATCGAATTGATCACTACTGGTAAATCCGAAGGAGTGACTAAGTAATGACTACTCAATCTGTATTAGAGAAAGAGACTCTCAAAGGGGCAGCCTCTAACTACCTTTCCCGAGTTAAAGCAGGCGATATCGGTTCGCTTCCAGCTGTATTAGGACTCGTTTCACTCGTTGCAGTATTTGGCGCTATGTCTGAGTTCTTCCTTACAAATCGCAACTTTGCAAACCTGCTGACACAAGCAGCGCCCGTGATGGTGATTGCGATGGGGCTTGTCTTTGTTCTATTACTGGGAGAAATTGATCTCTCTGCAGGGTATGCATCAGGTGTATGTGGCGCTGTTCTCGTGCTGCTTGTTACCAATCATGGATGGAGCTGGTATTCAGCGCTTGGCGCAAGTATTGCCGTCGGTGCAATCCTAGGAACTCTTATTGGAACTTTGGTCTCCAGACTTGGAATACCATCATTCGTTGTAACTTTGGCTGCATTCCTTGCATTCCAAGGCGTGCTTCTTTTGCTCGCTGGTGAAGGCGGAACTATTCCGATTGCAGATAAGACAATCTTAGCTGTCGAAAATAGCAATCTCTCACCAATGCAAGGTTGGATTCTCTGGGCTGTGACTTCAGCGCTCTATGTCGTGAGCGGACTTAATCGAATCAATTCACGTCGCAAAGCAGGACTTGTTGTTGAATTAACACAGCTTTGGGTGATGAAAACTGCCGCACTTCTGCTTATTACCGGTGGAGCTGTGTACACACTCAATCAGGAACGTGGCCTCTCTGCAGCCAACAGTACAAAGGGTGTTCCTTTCGTTGCTCCATTAATTCTTGTTATTTTAGTTGTCGGTACCTTTGTCTTATCTAAGACTTCATTTGGTCGACACATCTATGCAGTCGGTGGAAACGCTGAAGCGGCACGTCGTGCAGGTATCAATGTAAAGCGTGTACGCACAATTGCATTCGTACTCTGTTCAGCACTTGCATCGATTGCAGGAATGCTCTTCGCATCTCGCATGAATTCAATCTCTCCTTCAACTGGTGGATCTTCGACACTTCTCTATGCAGTGGGTGCAGCTGTAATCGGAGGCGTCTCACTCTTCGGCGGAAAAGGTCGCATGCGCGATGCAATTCTCGGAGGCCTCGTCGTTGCTGTAATTGATAATGGAATGGGGTTGCTCGGTTATGGCGCTGGAATTCAGTACCTGGTCACCGGCGCAGTGCTATTGGTATCTGCAGGCGTCGATGCAATTTCACGTCGTGGAGCGTTGACAAACTAAGTAATAAGCACCGATTTGTTGCATCAGCGAAAGACGCGTAGCCTTTCGCCTGCAACTCCAGCGGGAGTGGTGAAATGGCAGACACGCAAGTCTTAGGAACTTGTGCTCCGGCGTGCGGGTTCAAGTCCCGCCTCCCGCACCAGATGTACAAGATCGAGAAAGATTAACGATGGCAAAGCAATCTCCAGCCAAAATCAAAAAGCTCCGCGGCGAAGCTATGCGCGCAGCAGCAGCTCGAAAAGCAGAGCGCGCCCAGCACAAAGTTTCATCTGCACAAGGCGATGCCGATCTCGATGCCTATGCCGCAGTCGATGGCGTGTGGCGCGAAATAGGACTGGCAGCTCCCGTGCGTCGAGCCCTTATTGATGAGGGGTATTACAAACTCAGTGATCTTCGCAAGACATCACTCGATGCCATTAAAGATTTGCATGGGATGGGCCCCAATGCGATTCGCATCATTACCTCTGCAATGAAGAAGGCCGATCTCTCATTTAGAAGGTAAGAGCTTGCACAAGTGATTGCCTGCAACTCATTTGCAGGTGGGAAATATCGGCAATTTCTCATTTGATTTTCCTTCAGTTAATATTTCCCACGTTCACGAGTTCTACGTATTAGCCCCGGCTTAGTAGACGGCAACCCTCCACCGCGGTGGGGTGCTCCGGGTGACGAACAGGTCAGATTTTTGACAAGCGCGTTGTAGCTCTACAGCCACATCTCGCACTGTCGGAACTGACATCTACTGCGATGGAGAAGGTATGTCTAACAATTGGTCATTTGAAACCCTGCAGATTCATGCAGGACAAACTGCAGATCCGACAACAGGTGCACGTGCACTTCCCTTGTATCAGACAACTGCATATGAATTCCGCGACACAACCCATGCTGCAAACCTCTTCGGTTTAGCTGAACTTGGAAATATTTACACACGCATCATGAATCCAACCCAAGATGCTGTCGAACAGCGTCTTGCCGCTCTTGAAGGTGGAGTTGCTGCTTTGCTACTTGCCTCAGGTTCTGCTGCAACTACATTTGCAATTCTCAATGTTGCAGAAGCCGGTGATCACATTGTTTCGAGCCCGAGCTTGTACGGTGGAACTTATAACTTATTCCACTACACACTTCCTAAGTTCGGCATTGAAGTCACATTCGTTGATGATGCAAGCGATCCAGAATCTTGGAAGAAGGCTGTTAAGCCCAATACAAAGGCTTTCTTTGGCGAGACAATCGCTAATCCAAAGAATGAAATCCTCGATATTAAGGCAATTGCCGATGTGGCTCACTCAGTTGGAGTCCCACTTATCGTCGATAACACTGTTGCAACTCCCTACCTAATCAAGCCAATTGATTTTGGTGCAGATGTAGTTGTGCACTCAGCAACTAAGTTCTTATCTGGCCATGGCAATGCAGTTGTCGGTGCAATCATCGATGCTGGAAAGTTTGATTACGCCCAGCACCAAGATCGCTTCCCTGGCTTTAATAAGCCAGACCCTAGCTATCACGGCCTAGTCTTCTCGCAAGCTCTCGGTGTTGGTTCTGCATTTGGTGCAAACTTGTCGTACATCTTCAAGATTCGTTTGCAATTGCTTCGCGATATCGGAGCTGCAGTCTCTCCATTTAACGCTTGGTTACTCGCACAAGGACTTGAAACACTCTCACTACGCATGGAACGTCACATTGAAAATGCGAAGGCCGTAGCAACATGGTTAGAAGCACATCCCGATGTTGAAAAGGTCAACTATGCAGCGCTGAAATCATCCCCGTGGAATGCACTTGCAACCAAGTACGCACCGAAGGGACCTGGCGCTGTATTGTCATTTGAACTTAAGGGTGGCATCGAAGCTGGTAAGAAGTTCGTCGAATCTCTCGAACTCTTTAGCCACGTCGCCAATATCGGTGATGTTCGCTCATTAGTCATTCATCCTGCAACAACAACGCACTCGCAGTTATCTCCAGAAGAGCAGCTTGACGCGGGAGTAACTCCGGGACTTGTTCGTTTAAGTCTTGGTCTTGAAAATATTATCGATATCAAGGCAGATCTTGAGGCAGGTTTTACAACTGCTCGTGGTTAAGAGTTAATTGATAAAGCTGTAAATAAGAAGAAGGCCGCCACCGGTGAGAACAATCGCCGTGGCGGCTTTTGTATGTAGCCATCCTTTTCCAGCGCTAGTGAAAGTACTTGCAAGAAGTAGCGCACCAGGAATAACGAGAAGCAGGCTGTGGGCAAGTACTGATGATTTGCCTGTCTGATAAC
>CAIPLJ010000025.1 GCA_903865885.1 uncultured Actinomycetes bacterium
AGACCCCAACTCAGCGACCATACTCCTTGATACTGTCCTTGATGCTTTTCATCAGCTAAACCAAATCCAATACTCCAGGATCCTGCCGAACCTATGAGCTCGCCGTAAACATGTACTGCTGATGCGACGATCAGAATTGCACTTGCCGTAATCGCGCCAACGCCATGAGATGTTGAATACAGAAGGCAGGCGATCGCTATCGCAAGACTTGCACGTCGATAGAGCTTTGCACCTGCATAGATAGGGCCACTCCCCTTACTGGCAGCCACCTGAAATAGCATGACAGCAATGGTGTTCACCATCATGATTACTGAAACCCACCAGCGTGGTGCGCTAGTTTCGCGGACTACCCACAACGGTATTGCAACTGATTGCAGAACGAAATGAAGAGAATTGATTGCATTGAGCGCAGTTGCACCAAGAAATCGCTTATCCCTCAAAGCTTGAAATGTAATTGGCTCACCGCGTTCTACTGTCGGTGGCATGAAAGGCATTCGTCGAAAAATAACTCCCGAAAGAATGAAGGTAACTGCATCACCCGCAAGTAAAAGTTGGTAAGCAAAGGGCGTATTAACTGCCAGTCCGATTCCAGCAAAGACAGTCCCCAGCGAAATTCCAAAATTTGTGACAGCTCTTTGATATGCACGAATTGAAACTCGGGATTCACCTTCCCCTAGCTTTGCAATGGTTGCCATTCGCATTGTTTGCGAGATATTTCCTAAAATGGCCATGCCAATATTGATAATCAGAAAGGGTAGATAGGTATGAACTCTTAACAGTCCAAACATCAAAAAGCCTTCCAGGAGCATTGCGATCGATGCGATATCTCGAGGACCGAAGCGATCAGAGATTTGGCCCGCTGGAACGCTCACTGACAGAGCAACTCCCCCGGCTATTGATAGTGCAAGTGCGACCCTTGCTGGAGTGAGACCGACTATCAGGGTGAAGTAGATAACCTCTACAGTCATAAAGAGACCGTTACCGAAAGTATTGATTAAGGTTGAAAGACTCATGGTCCTTCGTGCTGGATCGGTAGGTATCAGGCGCGCCCTAGTCTGAGAAATCCATGTGGCTGAGCGTGACATTTCTCGAGTTTAGTGCAGATTTTCTAAGTGCGTCCACAGGCTAACTCATGGGGTATTTCAGGTTAGTAGATGATTCTTCACTCATAACAGCAAGAACTGTTTACAACGAATTGGAGATCATCATGGCAATCGTATTTATCCTTCCCGCTTTCATGCTACTTACACTCGTAGCGGTCGGAATGCTCGCTCTTGGTAAACCACCAGTGGAACACACTGCATTTGCTATTGCAGCGCAGAACTCTGAAGAGGAATTCGAACTCGCTGCATAAGAAATCTTCCCTAATGCCCGTCACCTTTATGGTGGCGGGCATTACTCTTTCCCCATGCTCTCTGAGGTACTGACATTTATCTTCTTTCTCCTCATAGGGCTCGAAATTCGCGAAGGGCTTGATCGCCCTAAGCAAGCTGTATTGCCTGCTTTGTGTGCACTTGGTGGAATGGCTTTTCCCGCAATTATATTTAAGACTCTCGTTACTGGATCTAGCGCATGGG
>CAIPLJ010000026.1 GCA_903865885.1 uncultured Actinomycetes bacterium
ACTCGTTTGTACATCTGCATGTGCATACCGAGTACTCGATGCTCGATGGTGCTGCGCGCGTCGGAGATCTTGTTAATGAAGTAGCTCGCCAAGAAATGCCGGCGATTGCCATGACAGATCACGGCAATGAATTTGGTGCATTTGATTTCTATAAACAGTCAACCAAAGCGGGCATTAAGCCGATTATCGGAATCGAAGCATATGTAGCTCCTGAATCGCGCTTTGATAAGAAGCGCGTGCAATGGGCCGACGGTGGCGAAGATGATGTCTCAGGTGGTGGCGCATATACACACATGACTATCTTGGCTGAGAACAATCAAGGTCTTGGAAATCTCTTTAAACTTTCATCGCTTGCATCTCTTGAAGGCTATTACTACAAGCCTCGCATGGATCGCGAGCTCATCTCTCGCTATGCAGAAGGTTTGATTGCAACAACAGGGTGCCCTGGTGGCGAAATTCAGACGCGGTTACGTATGGGCAATTACAAGGAAGCCCTTCGCGCAGCAAGTGATTACCGCGATATCTTCGGCGCCAATAACTTCTTCCTTGAAATAATGGATCATCAGATTGATATCGAGACTCGCGTTAAGGCAGATCTTCTTAAGTTAGGTAAAGAACTCAAGCTTCCACTCCTAGCCACCAACGATCTCCACTACACATTCCACGAAGATGCTGCCGCTCATGCAGCTCTACTCTGCGTGCAGTCGGGCTCAACACTTGCTGACCCAAAGCGCTTCAAATTCGATAACGATGAGTTCTATCTCAAGACACCTGCGCAGATGCGTGAACTCTTCAAAGAAATCCCCGAATCCTGCGATAACACACTTCTCATTGCAGAGCGTTGCAACGTCACACTTCGAGAGAATGAAAATCTTCTTCCCGCATTTGATGTGCCTTCTGGTGAAACTGAAGATTCATGGCTCCGTAAAGAATCAGTCAGAGGACTCCTTGAAAAAATGGGGGATAAGGCGACAGATATTTATCGCACGCGTCTTCAATACGAACTCGATGTCATGGTCAAGATGGGATTTCCCGGCTACTTCCTTGTCGTTGCAGACCTTGTGGGACATGCCAAGAAAGTTGGTATTCGCGTAGGGCCGGGACGTGGATCTGCAGCAGGTTCACTTGTTGCGTATTCGCTGGGTATCACAGGACTCGACCCAATCGAACACGGACTTTTATTTGAACGATTCCTTAATCCAGAGCGCATCTCGATGCCAGATATCGACCTCGACTTCGATGAACGTCGTCGTTCAGAAATGATTCGCTACGCAACTGAAAAGTACGGTGAAGATCGTGTTGCACAGATCATTACCTACGGAACAATTAAGTCGAAGCAATCAATTAAAGATGCTACGAGAGTTCTTGGGTATCCCTATGTGATTGGCGAGAAACTCACCAAAGCGCTTCCACCATCGGTCATGGGCAAAGACATCACACTTTCTGGAATCTTCGACTCTAAAGATTTGCGCCATGGCGAAGCTGGTGAATTCCGCCAGCTCTATGAGACCGATCCTGATTCCAAACGTGTTGTTGATCTAGCAAAGGGACTTGAAGGACTCAAGCGTCAATGGGGAGTACATGCTGCTGGCGTTATCTTGTCTCGCGAACCGCTTCTCGATGTGATTCCAATTCATCGCCGCGAAGCAGATGGCGCAATCATCACCCAATTCGATATGGGCGCATGCGAATCAACAGGGTTACTCAAGATGGACTTCCTTGGTCTTCGCAACCTTTCCGTACTCGATGATGCGCTCCTAAATATCAAGGCCAATAAGGGTATTGATGTTGTCCTTGAAGATCTTCCACTGAGTGACCAAAAGACATTCGAGCTTCTTTCGCGTGGTGACACACTCGGTGTATTCCAACTCGACGGTGGACCAATGCGCGCACTTCTACGCAGCATGGCCCCTGATTCATTTGCAGATATCTCAGCGGTTATTGCGCTCTATCGCCCTGGACCAATGGGCGAGAACGCACACAATAACTATGCCGATCGCAAAAATGGTCGCAAGCCCGTTGAACCAATTCACCCAGAACTTTCTCAACCTTTGCAAGAAATTCTCGGCGATACATATGGCCTGATCGTCTATCAAGAACAGGTAATGGCGATCGCGCAGAAAGTTGCAGGCTTTACTCTCGGGCGCGCGGATTTACTCCGTAAAGCAATGGGTAAGAAGAATAAAGAAATTCTGGATAAGGAGTACATCCCATTTGAAGCCGGCATGAAAGAGAATGGATTCTCAGTCGGTGCAATTTCGCGTCTCTGGGAAGTTTTGATTCCGTTCTCTGACTATGCATTTAACCGCGCACATAGCGCTGGCTATGGAGTTGTCTCATTCTGGACTGCCTACCTCAAAGCAAATTATCCAACAGAATATATGGCAGCCCTTCTTACAAGCGTTCGCGATGACAAAGATAAATCTGCGCTCTATCTCTCCGAATGCCGTCGCATGGGAATTAAAGTATTGCCACCTGATGTCAATGAATCCGATGCCGAATACACACCGCGCGGGAAAGATATTCGCTTCGGACTTGCAGCAATTCGCAATGTAGGAGAAGGCGTTGTGGCATCCATAAAATCTTCTCGCGCAAGTAAAGGGGCGTTTTCATCATTCGGTGATTTCCTCGCCAAAGTCGATGCCAATGTGTGCAATAAGAAGACCATTGAATCTCTTATTAAAGCTGGCGCATTTGACTCTCTTAGCCATCCTCGAAAAGGATTGATGGCAATTCACCTAGAGGCAATTGATTCAGTAATCGAAACTAAGCGTGCTGAGGCAATTGGCCAATTCGATCTCTTCGGCGGAGATTCAATCTCTCAAGTTGCTGGCCTTGATATCGAGATCCCTACAACCGAATGGGATAAATCAACTCTTCTCACCTTCGAGCGCGAGATGTTGGGTCTCTATGTATCTGACCATCCGCTCCTGGGCGTCGAACATGTTCTTCGTTCACATACAGATATGTCTATCAGCCAGTTGCTTGATGATGGACCGCAAGATGCAATGGTCACAATTGGCGGATTGATTACCGGAATTCAGAGAAAAGTCTCGCGCCAGGGAGCTTCGTGGGCTGTTGTCAATGTTGAAGATCTCGAGGGTGCTATCGAAGTTCTATTCTTCTCCAATACCTATAACCAGTATGCGCTATCACTTACTGAAGACCGAGTCGTTGTTGTGCGCGGACGTTTCTCACGTACCGATGAACAAGTTCGATTTACGGCACTTGAGATGAAGATGCCAGATATTTCTGCAGCCCCCACTGGGCCGCTATTGATTTCACTTCCTGCAGCGCAGGTAACACCACCGATTGTCGAGCGCATGAAAGAAATTCTGCGATCACATCCGGGAAAGAGAGAAGTTCATCTTCAAGTCATCGATCAAGAGAAATCAACAACGATGAAGATTGATGCGCTGGTCACATCATCACCAAGTCTGAGCGCAGATCTCAAGGCAATCCTTGGCCCTGACTGCCTAGTACGCATTTAATCTCGCAGAAATCAGGTCTCGTCACTTCACCTGCGCAAAGTAGAATTGCGGTGTGATTCGCACCGTTGACCTCCGTGGAAAGGCCCTTGATAAGGCTGGCTATCAGGCTGAACTGCCACGGGCCAAACTCGACGTTGCGCAAGCGATGGTATTGATTGAGCCAATTTTGCATCGTGTCCAGCACGGAAGCGAAGCAGACCTCATTGCACTTGCAGAAGAATTTGATGGCGTTACTCCAGCATCTATTCGAGTCCCACAAGCTGCCATCGATAAAGCACTTGCCGAACTTGATCCAGCTATTCGTAACGCACTTGAAGAATCTGCATCTCGAATTCGTAAAGTGCATCGCGACCAGGTACGAGGTGAAACTCGCACAACTGTTGTTGACGGTGGACTCGTTACAGAGAAATGGATTCCCGTAGACCGAGTTGGTCTCTATGTTCCAGGTGGACGAGCTGTCTATCCCAGCAGCGTGATGATGAATGTTATTCCGGCGCAGATTGCACAGGTGCAGAGCATCGCCGTTGCGTCTCCACCACAGAAAGAATTCGGCGGATTACCTCACCCAACAATTCTTGCCACATGTGCACTTCTTGGAATTAACGAAGTTTATGCAGTTGGGGGAGCGCAAGCGATTGCCCTATTCGCATATGGAATGAAAGATGTCTGCCAGAAGTGCGATCTTGTTACAGGTCCCGGCAATATTTATGTAGCTGCTGCAAAACGCGCGCTGCGTGGAGTTATTGGAATTGATTCTGAAGCTGGCCCAACTGAGATTGCAATCTTGGCCGATGAGACAGCTCTTGCTGCCGATGTTGCAGCTGACTTAATCAGTCAAGCTGAACACGATGTGATTGCAGCAGCTGTTCTCGTGACTACATCAACCCAGCTCGCTAAAGATGTTGAAGCAGAGCTCGAAAAGCGAGTAGTCGCGACAAAGCACTCTGAGCGAATTCGCACAGCCCTTACAGGTATTCAATCTGCAATTGTTCTCGTAGATTCCGTTGATCAAGGTCTTGATGTTGTTAATGCCTACGCTGCCGAGCACCTTGAGATTCAGACTCGGAATGCGGGAAAAGATTCAGAGAAGATTAGAAATGCTGGCGCTGTCTTTATCGGTCGTTTCTCACCAGTCTCACTGGGTGATTACTCTGCTGGTTCAAATCACGTACTACCTACTGGTGGATGCGCCTGTCACAGCAGTGGTCTCTCTGTTCAAACTTTCTTACGCGGCCTGCACTTCATTGAGTACGACAAGAGAGCATTCACAGAGATTCTCGACACCGTTGTCACATTAGCTAACGCTGAAGACCTACCGGCACATGGTGAAGCGATGACTGCGCGATTGGAAAATCTATGAACCAATGGCCATCGTGGCTTCCGCTACGACAAGATCTGCAAGAGCTTTCACCATACGGGGCACCGCAACTTCCTGCTGAAGCTGTGATGAATACAAATGAGAATCCTTATGCACCATCGAAAACACTTGCGAAGGCAATTGCAGCCCGGATATCTGAAATTGCTCTCATGCTTAATCGCTATCCAGATCGTGATGCAGTTGTGCTTCGCACAAAGCTTTCTCAATTCATCAACGCCCAATCAAGCACCAAGTTCGATGCGAAAAATATCTGGGCTGCAAATGGAAGTAATGAAATTATCCAATCGCTCTTCATGGCATTTGGTGCAGGCACTGCGCTTGGCTTTACCCCTTCCTACTCAATGCACCCACTTATCGCCAAGGTCACGCAAGTTCCTTGGGTTAACGGCAGCCGACGTGAAGATTTCTCCCTCGATGTAGATTCTGCAATCGCACAGATTCAACGCGTGAAGCCAACTCTTACCTTTATCACAACGCCAAATAATCCAACGGGATCTGCAATTACGATCGATGAGATTGAGAAGATTGCAAAGTCAACGCCCGGATTACTCGTTGTAGATGAAGCATATGCAGAGTTCTCGAATGAAAAGTCAGCTGCATCTTTGATCAAGAAGTACCCACATGTCGTCGTCATTCGCACCATGAGTAAAGCATTCGCTTTTGCTGGAGTTCGCCTCGGCTATCTCGTTGCAGACCCCGCAGTTACTGATGCAATGTTTTTAGTCCGACTTCCATATCACCTCAGCTCCCTCACTCAAGCCGCAGCGGAAGTCGCACTTGATTTTCAGGATGAATTGCTCGGCACAGTTGCGCAACTTCGCACAGATCGAGATCGCGTAGCAGTTCAACTTGGCGAACTAGGTCTCACCGTTATTCCGAGCTCCTCTAACTTCTTGCTCTTCTCGGGCTTTGATATGCCGTCTGGGCAACTATGGCAGGCGATGCTCGACAGGGGAGTTCTCATCAGAGATGTGGGATTATTGGGTTACTTAAGAGTGACCATTGGCAATGAGGCCGAGAACAGTAAATTTATTTCAACGCTAACGGCATGCCTGGGAGAAAAATGAGCAGAACATCACGAGTCGAACGCACAACGAAAGAGTCGAGCGTTCTTGTCGAACTCAATTTGGATGGAACCGGAGAAATATCAGTCGATACCGGAGTCCCGTTCTTTGATCACATGCTCAGCCAACTGGGAAAGCACTCAGGATTCAATCTCACCGTAAAAACAACCGGTGATGTCGATGTTGATTCACACCACACAGTTGAAGATACCTCTCTCGCATTTGGGCAGGCTCTTCGCGAAGCTCTCGGAGATAAAGCTGGAATCCGCCGTTTTGGTGATGCAATGGTTCCGCTAGATGAAGTTTTGGTTCAGGCAGCAGTCGATCTTTCAGGCCGTCCTTACTTAGTACATCGCCAACCAGAGATCGTCGAACTCATTGGCACCTTTGATACAACTCTCGGAAAACATATCTGGGAATCTATCGTCGCAGAAGCGCATATTGCGCTACATATTCGTGTTCTTGAAGGACGTAATGCACACCACGTCTTCGAGGCACAATTTAAGGCTGTAGCACGCGCACTTCGCGACGCGGTTTCACTCGACGGTCGAGTTGTGGGAATTCCCTCAACAAAGGGCTCGCTCTAACGTTCGTGATTGTAATTCTCGATTACGGTTCAGGAAATTTACGTTCTGCTCAACGCGCATTTGAAACCTCGGGCAGGCAAGTAGTCATTACTTCGGATTACGACGTTGCACTTAATGCAGATGGACTTGTTGTGCCAGGTGTAGGCGCTTTTGCTGCCTGCATGAAAGGTTTGACAGATATTCGCGGCGATCACCTTGTGCGCGAACGTATTTCTCTCAAGCGCCCAACATTGGGCATTTGTGTTGGCATGCAGATTCTCTTTGCTCGCGGCGTCGAACATGGCGATCACAAAGGTGTGGGTGTGTGGGATGCAACGGTTGAAGAACTCGACGCACCCATATTGCCACACATGGGATGGAATACTGTGCAGGCAGATCCCGCATCGCATCTCTTCAAAGGGATTGAACAAGAGTCTTTTTACTTTGTACATTCCTACGCAGTAAAGAAGAAAGTTGGCGCTCTTTCAACAATGGCACATCATGGAGAAGATTTCCTTGCAGCGGTAGAAGATGGGGCAATAGCAGCAACGCAATTTCACCCAGAAAAATCTGGTGATGCAGGCCTTGCGTTGATTAGAAATTGGGTGAGTGGGTTATGAGTTATCTAGAACTCTTACCGGCAGTAGATGTGAAAGATGGCCGCGCAGTACGCCTGGTTCAAGGCGTACTCGATGCTGAAACCGCCTACGGCAATCCACTTGAAGTAGCGCTCGAGTTCCAAGCAGCAGGTGCCGAATGGTTGCACCTCGTCGATCTCGATGCAGCGTTTGGTCGTGGTGAAAATAGCGCCTTACTTGCAGAGGTAGTTGGCAAACTCGATATCAAGGTAGAACTCTCTGGTGGAATTCGTGATGATGAATCACTACGACGCGCTTTAGCTACAGGATGTCGCCGCATCAATCTTGGAACTGCAGCTCTTGAAAATCCAGAGTGGACTGCCAAAGTTATTGGCGAATTCGGAGATCGTATTGCTGTGGGTCTTGATGTGCGGGGTCATATTCTTGCAGCACGTGGTTGGACGCAAGAAGGTGGCGATCTCTTTGAAACTATTGAACGTTTAGAACGAGATGGTTGCACTCGTTATGTTGTCACTGATGTAACGAAAGATGGAACGCTCAAGGGCCCAAATATTGAGTTACTCAAAGAGGTGTGTGCGGTAACCAGCAAGCCAGTGATTGCATCTGGCGGTATTTCCTCCCTCGAAGATATTGCAGCGCTCTCGGCCCTCAATAGCGCAGGTGTCGAAGGCGCAATAGTGGGTAAAGCTTTATATGCAGGAGCATTTACTCTTCAAGAAGCGCTGGAACTTACGAGACGATGAGCCTCTCCGTTCGTATCATTCCGTGTCTAGATGTAACAGATGGTCGCGTCGTAAAAGGAGTTAACTTCGCCGATCTCGTCGATGCTGGCGATCCAGTTGAAATGGCATCTCTCTATGGCCGCGAAGGTGCAGACGAACTTACCTTCCTTGATATCTCTGCAAGTGTTGCAGGTCGAGAAACAACTCTCGATGTTGTGCGCAAGACTGCCGAGCAAGTCTTTATTCCATTAACAGTCGGTGGTGGAATTCGCACAGTCGATGATGTCGATCGCTTGCTCCGCGCAGGCGCAGATAAGGTCTCTATTAATACGGCAGCACTTGCTCGCCCTGAATTGATTGCTGAGATTGCAGATCGATTTGGCTCGCAAGTTCTTGTTCTCTCTGTCGATGCGCGTCGCGCACGAACTGATTCTGGTTTTGAAGTCACAACTCATGGCGGTCGTGAGAGCGCTGGAGTCGATGCACTCGCATGGGTTGAAAAAGCCTGCGCACTTGGAGTCGGTGAAATTCTTCTCAATTCGATGGATGCAGATGGAACACGTGCTGGCTATGACATCGGAATGATTACTGCTGTTCGCGCCGTATCTCGCGTTCCTCTCATTGCAAGTGGTGGAGCTGGATCTCTTGAAGACTTTGCAGCAGCCCTAGATGCAGGAGCCGATGCGCTATTGGCCGCCAGCGTCTTTCACTTTGGCGTACATCGCATTGGAGATGTGAAGAAGTACCTCTCTGGCCACAATTATTCGGTTCGCAACGCCCCTACGTCGTAGGGCAGAATATGCATATGAGCACAGTGATTAGCCCCGAGATTGCTGCGCTCCTCAAAGATCCAGCTGCCCTCATCCCCGCGATTGCACAAGATGCAACCAGCGGAGAAGTTTTGATGCTTGCCTATATGAATGCGCAATCACTTGCTGCAACTCTTGCAACAGGTAAGGCAACGTACTGGTCCCGCAGTCGTAACGAACTCTGGGAGAAAGGCGCCACATCTGGCCATTTTCAAATTGTTAAGTCGGTAGCTATCGATTGTGATGGAGATTCACTTCTTATAAAAGTTGAACAGGTTGGCTCCGCATGTCACACAGGCGATCGCAGCTGCTTCCATAGAAATATTGAGTTACAGAAGTGAAGCTCGAAGAATTCCGCGAATACGCTAAGACCAACAACGTTATCCCCGTCTATCGCAAGCTTCTTGCCGATGGTGAAACCCCGCTGAATGTCTATAAGAAACTCGCTAAGAATTTGCCAGGCACATTTCTCTTGGAATCTGCTGAGCATGGGGGAATCTGGTCGCGCTACTCATTTATCGGTGCGCATAGCCAAACAACTCTGACAGAGAAAGATGGAGTTGCAGTGTGGATCGGAAAACCGCCTGCAGGTGTACCGCAAGGCATGAATCCTCTCGAAGCGTTGCGCAAAACGGTCGCACATTTGAAATCACCAAAGATTGCCGGACTTCCAACGCTTACTGGCGGGCTCGTTGGTTATATGGGTTATGACTCTGTACGCAGACTCGAAAAACTCCCGACACTTGCCACGAAAGATATCCAATTACCTGAGATCGCATTTATGTTAACTAGTGATCTTGCAGTTATGGATCACAGCGAAGGAACTATCACCCTCATTGCAAATGCAATCAACTGGGATGGTTCAGATGAGCGCATTGATGAATCCTATGAAGATTCAATCGCCCGTCTTGATCGAATGCAGGCAGAGCTACTGATCCCACTTGCAGGTGATGTCTCTCAGATTCCAGCAAAGCGTTCACCCAAATTTGATCGCAATATGACTGAAGCCGATTTCATCTCCAAAGTTGAAATTGCTAAAGAACAGATTCGTGCTGGAGAAGCATTTCAGATTGTGCTCTCACAAAGATTTTCAATGCCATGCGCTGCAGATGCACTCGATGTCTATCGCATGCTCAGGCTGAATAATCCAAGCCCATATATGTATCTCTTTAGATTCGAAGATGGAATTGAAGTTGTCGGCTCAAGTCCTGAGGCTCTTGTGAAGGTTACTGGTACCGAGGTGATGGTTCACCCAATTGCAGGAACTCGCAGACGCTCTGCATCAGTAGAAGAAGATATTCGCTTAGGCAAAGAGCTTTTGGCAGATCCTAAAGAGCGCGCGGAACACTTGATGCTTGTAGATCTAGGACGAAATGATTTGGGTCGCGTGTGTGCGCCAGGTAGCGTCGAAGTTATAGATTTCATGCATATCGAACGCTATTCGCATGTGATGCATATAGTTTCCACAGTCATTGGAAAACTTTCTCAGACATCAACGCCTATCGATGCGCTCTTCTCTGTCTTTCCAGCAGGCACGCTCTCCGGTGCTCCTAAGCCGCGAGCAATGGAGATCATCGAAACTCTCGAACCAACGCGTCGAGGACTCTATGGTGGAGCCATTGGTTACTTCGATTTCACCGGCAATATCGATACCTGTATTGCAATTCGCACCGCCCTGCTTCATAAGGGAACTGCCTATGTTCAAGCAGGTGCAGGACTTGTTGCAGATTCAGATCCTGCATCTGAAAATGAAGAGACTCTCAATAAAGCTGCAGCAGTGCTCGGTGCAATTACTGCAGCCAATGAATTGCAGCAAAGCTGATGTTTAAACTCGCATTCTCACTTTTATTGATTTCAATTCTTGCAATTTCAATCAGTCGCAAGGTAAGACTTGCATCCCGCTACGAACGCGCACCAAAGAAGCTTTCTACCTGGAACTCTCTCGATAAGGGAATTGATCCAACGGAGGATCAGAAATGAGCGTCCTCGACTCCATCATCGAAGGTGTGCGTGAGGATCTTGCAGCACGCAGACTTCCACTTGCTCAGATTCATCAGAGAATTGAAGATAGCGCTCCAGCACTTGATGCTCATCAATTTCTTGCGCGCGAGGAAATGAATGTCATAGCTGAAGTAAAACGGTCATCTCCCAGTAAAGGATCACTCGCACCCATTACGGATCCAGCGTCGCTGGCTGAGCAATATCAGGAAGCTGGAGCTGCAGCAGTAAGCGTTCTGACAGAGCGACGACGCTTTGGTGGATCCCTCGAAGATCTTGACGCAGTTCGCAAGCGCGTCACTATTCCAGTACTCCGCAAAGATTTTATGGTCGATGAGTATCAATTTCTTGAAGCACGTGCACATGGCGCAGATATTGTCTTGCTGATTGTTGCTGCGCTTTCAAAGCACCAACTTAAGGATTTCTATGACCTTTCCACTGAGTTGGGAATGGCATCACTGATTGAGATTCACACTGCACAAGAACTTGAAAGTGCGATGGAGATCGAGCCACGAATAATCGGAGTGAACTCACGTAACCTCAAGACTCTCGACGTCGACAGTTCTGCCTTCAAGGAGTTAATTCCACGGATACCTCACTCTGTGATTCGCGTCGCTGAATCAGGAATCTCTTCACGCGCAGATGTCGAGTTTGCCCAAAGTTCGGGCGCCACGGCGATTCTCGTTGGTGAAGCCCTCGTGAAATCTGGCAATCCAATTTCTGCCATGCGCGAATTACTGGGGCGCGGGTAGGCTTTCTCTATGACAACAGTCGAAGATCTCGCTGGCCACTTTGGTCCATACGGCGGTCGCTTTGTCCCTGAAGCCCTGATTGGTGCGCTCGAAGAACTCGATGCTGCACGTATCAAGGCTCAGACAGATCCAACTTTTCTCGCAGAATTAGCAGAACTCCATCGCACATATACCGGCCGACCTAGCATCATCACCGAAGCAAAGAGATTTGCAGAACATGCAGGTGGCGCGCGCATTATTCTCAAGCGCGAAGACCTTAATCACACAGGTAGCCACAAGATAAATAATGTTTTAGGACAAGCGCTTCTTACAAAGCGAATGGGAAAGAAGCGCATCATCGCTGAAACTGGGGCTGGCCAACATGGCGTTGCATCTGCAACGGCAGCAGCTCTCATGGGACTTGAGTGTGTTGTCTATATGGGCGAAGAAGATACAAAGCGCCAATCACTCAATGTCGCACGTATGAAATTACTCGGTGCAGAAGTTATTCCAGTAACAAGCGGTTCCAAGACACTCAAAGATGCCATCAATGAAGCCATGCGTGATTGGGTAACGAATGTCGAGACTACACATTATTTATTGGGAACAGTTGCTGGACCACATCCATTCCCATCTATGGTCCGTGATTTCCATAAAATTATTGGCGAAGAATCACGCGAGCAAGTTCTTGCTCTCACCGGTCGCCTACCCGATGCCGTGCTTGCCTGCGTTGGCGGTGGCTCCAATGCAATCGGAATCTTCCATCGATTTATCTCCGATCCATCAGTTCGATTAATTGGACTTGAAGCAGCGGGGGATGGAATCGAAACAGGGCGCCATGCAGCTTCTATTTCAGGTGGTTCGCCAGGAGTACTTCATGGAAATCGCACCTATGTTCTACAAGATGAGAACGGCCAGACCATTGAATCGCACTCGATCTCTGCTGGTTTGGATTACCCGGGTGTGGGACCAGAGCATGCATACCTTCATGACATTGGACGCGCTGAATATCGCGGCATAACCGATGCCCAAGCGATGCATGCCTTTGCGCTGCTTTCAAAGACCGAAGGAATTATTCCTGCAATCGAAACAGCACACGCGCTAGCCGGAGCAATACAAGTGGGTAATGAACTAGGTCCCGATGCAATTATTCTTATAAATCTTTCTGGCCGAGGCGATAAAGATGTACAGACTGCAGCGCATTACTTTGGAATACCTCTATAAATGACAACTCCGCTTGATGATCTCTTCGTCAAAGTTCGCTCTGAAAATCGTGCCGCTCTCATTGCTTATATCCCTGCAGGATTTCCCAGCGTTGAAGGTTGTAAAAAAGTAATTAAAGCTTTTGTTGATGGGGGAGTCGACGCGATTGAAATTGGGTTTCCCTATAGCGATCCCGTCATGGATGGGCCAACTATTCAAGCTGCGGCAGATCAATCACTTTCTCAAGGCACTGGTGCGCGTGAAGTCTTCGATGCACTGAAGACTGCATCGGGACTTGGAGTCGCAGCAGTTGTGATGACGTATTGGAATCCAATTGAAAAGTTCGGTGTCGAAAAATTTGCGCAAGCAATCGCCGATAATGGTGGTTCAGGCGTTATTACTCCAGACCTCACGATTGAAGAATCTGCCACATGGAAGGCAGCAGTTGCAAAGACTGGAATCAATCCAATCTATGTAGTAGCGCCCAGCACTACAGACTCACGTCTTCCAAAGGTCACATCCCAATGTGGAGGTTTTGTGTACGCTGCAAGTTTGATGGGCGTAACAGGAGCGCGTACATCAGTTTCTTCAGGTGCGGCCGATCTCGTCGCGCGAATTCGTACAACAACTGGCCTACCTGTCTCCGTTGGTCTTGGTGTATCAACTCGCGAGCAAGCTAAAGGTGTTGCAGGGTATGCAGATGGCGTGATTGTAGGTTCAGCATTTATTAAAGCTATTCAAGATGCACCAGATGAAGAAGCTGGGCTTGCTGCAGTCCGAGAATTGGCATCGGAACTAGCAAAAGGAGTGCGTGAGGGACGATGAAGAAATATTCTCTTTGGATTGGTCTTCTTGCACGAGTGATTCTGGGTGGGGTCTTATTCGCTGCAGGGCTTCTCAAATATCAACATCTAGATAAATCACAAATGGCGGTACGAGCCTACGAACTACTCCCAATCTCTGTTGCAAATTTTCTCGGTATTACTTTGCCATTTCTTGAAATTGCGGTGGGACTTCTACTCGTTTTTGGCGCCGCAACGCGAATCGCGGCCACCATCGGTGGTTTACTCATGATGATGTTTATTATTGGAATTTCTCAGGCATGGGCTCGAGGACTATCTATCGATTGCGGTTGTTTTGGTGGTGGGGGACAAGTTGCTCCCGGTGCAACTAACTATCTACCCGAAATCCTGCGCGATACAGCGCTGGCGCTGATTGCGATTTACCTTTTCCGCTATCCACAAAGTAAATTTGGACTAGACCGACACACCTCAGATGGAGAACAGAGCAATGGCTAATCAGAAACCTGGAAAAGATAACTTCACACGCAATCTTGTGATTGTCGTCGTCGTAGGTGTCGTCCTACTTATGTTGGTCCCAACTCTTATTTCAAAGGGAACTAAGACAACAGCCAAGATACCGTCAAGCGTTTCGGCGAGCCATGGATATGGAATTGTCTTCAATGGCGATGTAAAGAGCGTTCCAGTCGTTGACGTTTACGAAGATTTCCAGTGCCCAATCTGCCAGCAATTTGAAAAGATGAATGGTGATTACATCGAATCACTTATTAAAGCTAAAAAAGCGACTGTCATTTATCACTCACTGTCATTCCTAGGTCCGGATTCAATCCGAGCAGCAAATGCGGGAGCATGCGCTGCAGATCAAGGAAAGTTTTTGGACTATCACCGAGTCCTGTACGCCAATCAACCAGCTGAAAATTCAGGAGCGTGGACGAATCTAGCTCTCACAATTCTCGGTCCAGCTGCAGGAATTACTGACAAAAAATTTGGAACTTGCGTCAATGGTGGGCAATATGCAGATTGGGTTACCAATGTTGCCAATGCGGGAGCAAAAGCCAATGTCAATGCAACTCCGACAATCTTTGTTAATGGCAAAGAACTTGATCGCAAGACCGAGTACTTCAATGCAGATAAATTTAAAGCAGCTATAGAGCGCGGATAATAATGCGTCTCTCAATTCCAACTCCGACTACTTCGGCAGTTGCAATTGGGCCACTTACAATTCATTTTTATGCGCTTTGCATAATTGCAGGCGTGGCAATTGCGCTATGGCTGGGGAATAAGAGATTTGTCAGCGCTTACTCCAGAGCGACTGGAATAGTGAGCGATGTCGCGATCGTTGCAGTTCCTGCAGGAGTCATCGGTGGGCGGCTGTATCACATCGCCACAACACCTGAAAAGTATTTTGGTAGCGATGGAAATTTCACTGATGCCTTCCGCATTTGGAACGGCGGACTTGGGATTTGGGGAGCAATAGCCCTTGGAACTTTCGCTGCATATCTGTACTACAGAAGAATCGCGGAGCGTCGTGACCTTCCAGTTTTCGCAGCCTTTGTCGATGCACTTGCTCCAGGGGTTCTGATTGCACAAGCGATTGGTCGTTGGGGAAATTGGTTCAACGGCGAACTCTTTGGTCGTCCGCTCAAGGCGGCATGGGCGCTAAAGATTCCTCAATATCTGCGACCTGTTGGATTTGAACAGTATTCAACTTTTCATCCAACTTTCCTCTACGAATCACTCTGGTGTTTATGTATAGCAACTTTCTTACTTTCCCTCCGACGCAAGCTGCCTTCTGGTTCTCTCTTTATTCTCTACATCACCTTGTATAGCGCCGGACGATTCTTCATTGAAGGCTTACGTATTGATGAAGCACACACCTTCGTGGGGCTACGCCTCAATCAATATGTTGCTCTCATCACCACGCTCTGTGGAACGGCAGCCTTCATGCGTTTATCAAAGAGGACACGGTAGGCTATAAATATGGCTCTTGAAGATGTCTATCGACGTAATCAGCAACATCGCACTCATCGTGCTGGTTGGTTGCGCGCTGCAGTACTTGGCGCAAATGATGGACTTGTATCGACCGCCAGCTTGATGATTGGTGTTGCTGCTGCAAAATCTGGCGAGCAAGCTTTTCTTGTCACAGCAGGTGCGGCGGGAATCGCGGCAGGTGCAATGTCGATGGCTGTTGGGGAATATGTTTCCGTGCGATCACAGAACGATATTGAAGAATCTGATCGACTTCTAGAGATTGAGCACTTAGCCACAGATCCCGAAGGCGAATTCGAAGAGCTTGTTGAAATTTATATTAATCGTGGATTACCAAGAGAACTTGCAACACAAGTTGCACAAACGATGCATGATAAAGATCCACTAGCAGCTCATCTGCGCGATGAACTTGGACAACATCCACATACCAAGGCACGCCCTGTGCAAGCTGCAATTGCTTCAGCATCTGCATTTACATTGGGCGGCCTTATTCCTTTCATTGGAGCCTTTGCGCCAACTGCTGGCAAAGCAGCCTGGAGCATTATTGGATTTACCTTGGTTGGGTTAGTTGTCACAGGAATTGTCAGCGCAAAGACAGCTGGTTCCAAGATCTTGATCCCAACCTTGCGCGTCATCGGTGGAGGTTGCCTCGGTATGGCAATTACCGCAGGAATTGGCCAGATCCTTCACGTGAGTGGCATCTAGCGCACCCCCTTGCTACCCTTTCAACATTGATTCACCTGCACCACGAACTACCGGGCCAAAGTTGTCCCTTGTGATACTTACAAAAAGGACAACGGGTAATGGCACTCTCATCGAACTATCCCGCAGCTCAGGGTCTCTACGATCCTGCGAATGAACATGACGCATGCGGCGTTGCGATGGTTGCCACCCTTAATAAAATTGCAACTCATGAAATTGTAGAGAAAGCTCTCACTGCTCTTCGTAATCTCGAACACCGCGGCGCATCAGGTGCAGAACCAGATAGCGGAGATGGTGCTGGAATTCTTATTCGCGTACCAGATGCTTTCTATCAAGCAGTAACTGCATTTGATTTACCGGCTGCCGACCACTACGCAACTGGAATTGCATTTATTGCGCAAGGCGTTGATGTAGAAGCAGATATCGCACAGCTTGCATCCGAAGAAGGACTCAACGTTCTTGGTTGGCGCGAACTTCCGATTAATTCATCCTCACTTGGTAAGACTGCCGTTTCTGTCATGCCTCAGTTCCAGCAACTATTTATTTCTGGCAAGAAGGGCGAGACAGGAATTGAACTCGATCGCCTAGCTTTTGCTCTGCGCAAGCGCGCTGAACATGGACTAGATCTCTACTTCCCATCCTTGTCTTCACAGACGATTGTGTACAAGGGAATGCTCACAACAGGTCAACTTGAAGAATTCTTCCCAGATCTCAGCGATGAACGCGTCGTATCTCCACTAGCCCTTGTTCATTCACGTTTTTCTACCAACACATTTCCGTCATGGCCACTTGCACACCCATATAGATTCATTGCACACAACGGCGAAATCAATACAGTTAAGGGAAATCGCAACTGGATGCGTGCCCGTGAATCTCTACTTGCAAGCGATCTCATTGACGGAGATCTAGCTCGCTTATTCCCAATCGTTGAAATGTCCGGTTCAGACTCTGCATCTTTTGATGAAGTACTCGAACTTCTCTACCTCGGTGGACGTTCACTTCCACATGCAGTCTTGATGATGATTCCCGAAGCATGGGAGAACCACGCAACAATGTCGCAGAAGCGTCGCGACTTCTACGCCTTCCATGCATCTCTAATGGAGCCGTGGGACGGACCTGCATGTGTGACTTTTACCGATGGCCACCAAGTAGGAGCTGTTCTCGATCGTAACGGACTTCGTCCATCGCGCTTTTGGGTTACCGATGATGGTCTCGTTGTATTGGCATCAGAAGTTGGAGTTCTTGATTTCCCAGCTGAAAAGATTGTACGTAAAGGTCGCCTGCAACCAGGAAAGATGTTCCTTGTCGATATCGAAGCAGGACGCATCATTGAAGATGATGAAATTAAGGATTCACTCGCAGATGCTGCTCCATATGGAAAGTGGCTTAGCGATGGAATGATCAAACTCTCTGATCTTCCATCTCGTGAACATATTGTCTACCCCCACAAGTCAGTGATCCGTCGCCAAAAGGCATTTGGATACACAGAAGAAGAAATTAAAATCATTGTTACTCCTATGGCAAAAGGCGGGGGAGAAGCGCTTGGTTCAATGGGAACCGATACGCCAATCGCTGCGCTCTCTGCAAAACCACGTCTGCTCTTCGATTACTTCACTCAACTCTTTGCACAGGTAACAAATCCACCGCTGGATGCAATCCGTGAAGAGCTTGTAACAAGCCTGGGCGGATCAATTGGTCCAGAACATAACTTGCTCGATCCTGGCCCTGAATCATGTAAACAAATCTCTCTGGCATTTCCTGTCATCGATAACGATGAGCTTGCAAAGATTATCCACGTCAATGCCGATGATGACTATCCAGAACTTGAGGCATATGTAGTCCGTGGACTCTTCCCAGTTACAGGCGATGGAAACACGCTGCGTGCTCGCCTTGAAGAGATTAAACGTGAAGTCTCTGAAGCTATTGAAAAAGGTGCACACATCATCGTGCTTTCAGATCGCGATGGTGATGCAGAAGATTGTCCAATTCCGTCATTGCTACTTACAGCAGCTGTTCACCACCACCTGATTCGCGAGAAGACTCGTACCAAAGTTGGTCTCGTTGTTGAAGCCGGCGATGTCCGCGAAGTGCACCATGTCGCACTTCTTATCGGTTATGGAGCAGCAGCTGTCAACCCGTATCTTGTTATGGAGACTGCGGAAGATCTCGTTAATCAAGGAGTCATCACAGGAATCGCTCCAGAAAAAGCTGTGCGCAATGTTATTAAGGCGCTCGGTAAAGGTGTTCTTAAGGTGATGTCGAAGATGGGTATATCAACCATCGCTTCGTACACCGGCGCGCAAGTTTTTGAAGCAATCGGAATTGCCCAAGATGTTGTCGATGAATTCTTTGTCGGAACAACATCACGACTGGGCGGCGTAAATCTCGATGTCATAGCTGAAGAGACAATTAAACGTCATCACTTTGCCTACCCAGTGGGCGGGGAAATACCTGGTGCGAAGCGTTTAGCTGTTGGAGGCGAGTACCAATGGCGTCGTGATGGCGAGCCACATCTTTTCAATCCTGAAACTGTCTTCGCACTGCAGCACTCAACGCGCAATAAACGTTATGACATCTTCAAGCGCTATACGGGACAGGTCAATGATCAGAGCAAAGCTTTGATGACTCTGCGCGGGCTATTCCAATTCAAGGAAGGTGCACGTGCTCCGATTTCAATCGATGAAGTCGAACCGATTTCAGAGGTTGTCAAACGCTTCTCAACCGGTGCAATGTCATACGGTTCTGTATCTCAAGAAGTTCACGAAACTCTGGCAATTGCCATGAACCGCCTTGGCGCGAAATCAAATACCGGTGAAGGCGGGGAAGATCCAGCTCGTTTTATTCCGATGGCCAATGGTGACTCTAAGAAGAGCGCAATCAAGCAAGTAGCATCCGGTCGCTTTGGAGTGACAAGTAATTACCTTATTAATGCAACTGATATTCAAATCAAGATTGCACAGGGCGCAAAGCCTGGCGAAGGCGGACAACTTCCTGGTTACAAGGTTTATCCATGGGTTGCAAAGGCACGATACTCAACACCAGGAGTTGGATTAATCTCGCCACCTCCTCACCACGATATTTATTCGATCGAAGATTTAGCGCAATTAATTCACGATCTTAAGAACGCAAATAAGAATGCACGTGTTCACGTCAAGCTTGTTGCAGAAGTTGGCGTTGGTACAGTTGCAGCTGGAGTCTCTAAGGCACATGCAGATGTAGTGCTCATATCAGGCCACGATGGCGGAACAGGCGCATCACCTCTGACATCGCTCAAGCATGCAGGAGCTCCATGGGAGCTCGGCCTTGCAGAAACACAGCAGACACTGCTTCTTAACAACTTGCGTGATCGCATCGTTGTTCAAGCAGATGGTCAGCTCAAGACTGGTCGCGACGTTGTTATTGCAGCACTTCTAGGCGCGGAAGAATATGGATTTGCAACAGCTCCTCTTGTTGTCTCTGGTTGCATCATGATGCGCGTCTGCCATCTCGATACATGCCCGGTTGGAGTTGCAACGCAAAATCCCGAACTGCGCAAGAAGTTCACTGGCAAACCTGAGTTCGTAGAAACTTTCTTTGAATACATTGCCGAAGAAGTCCGCGAAATTCTTGCTTCCCTCGGCTTCCGTACTCTCCAAGAGGCTATTGGCCACGTTGAATTCCTCGATACGAAGGATGCTGTGGAACATTGGAAGGCGAGCGGTCTCGATCTCTCACCATTGTTGGTGCGCCCTGATGTTGATTCAGCTCTGCACTGCACAACGACTCAAGATCATGGATTAGATGCAGCCCTTGATAACACTTTGATCGATCTTGCAAAATCGGCACTTGATAAGAAAGAGCTGGTTCGTATCGACCTTCCGGTGCGTAACGTCAACCGAACAGTCGGAACGATGTTAGGCGCAGAAGTAACTCGTCGCTATGGCGCAGAAGGTCTACCTGTTGGCACCATCGATGTCACTCTCCATGGCTCTGCAGGTCAATCTCTTGGAGCATTCATCCCACAAGGTGTATCACTTCGACTCTATGGTGACTCAAACGATTATGTCGGCAAGGGAATCTCCGGCGGACGCGTTGTTGTACGACCAGATGAGAAAGCAACATTTAAATCTGAAGAGAATGTCATTGCAGGAAATGTCATCGGTTATGGAGCGACTTCGGGTGAGATCTTCATCCGTGGCTTAGCTGGCGAACGCTTCTGCGTGCGAAATTCTGGAGCTACAGCAGTTGTAGAAGGAGTAGGCGATCACGCCCTCGAATATATGACTGGCGGAACTGTTGTAATTCTTGGGCAGACAGGTCGCAATATTGCAGCAGGAATGTCCGGTGGACGTGCATTTGTTCTCGACCTCAATACTGCAGTTGTGAATACAGAGATGGTTGATGTTCTTGCCGTCCCTGCGGATCAACGCGAAATTTTGAAATCAATCGTCTCTTCATTCCATGTTGAGACTGGCTCTGAGATAGCAGCTGCACTTCTTGCACATTGGGACACTGAGATTTCTCGCTTCTCACTCATTATGCCTCGCGATTATGCAAAGGTGCTTGCCGCTATAGAACGAGCAACAAGAGAAGGACTTCCTGTCGACGAGTACATCATGGAGGTTGCTGCAAATGGCTGATCCCAAAGGATTTATGACAACTCCTCGCGAGACACCGAAGCGCAGGCCGGTAGATATTCGCATCCAAGATTGGCGCGAAGTCTATGAACCTCAATCGATTGAACATTTGCAGAAGCAAGCTGGTCGTTGCATGGATTGTGGAATTCCATTCTGTCACTCAGGCTGCCCACTCGGTAATTTGATCCCTGAATGGAACGATTTAATGTGGCGTGGAGATAAGAACGAAGCTATTGATCGTTTGCACGCAACAAATAATTTTCCTGAATTTACTGGCCGCCTCTGTCCTGCTCCATGCGAGACTGCATGCGTTGTTGGAATTAACCGAGATGCCGTCACCATTAAGCAGATTGAACTTCGCACAATCGAAGAAGCATTCGACGCAAATAACGTTAAGCCACTTGCACCTGAGCGTATTTCGGGAAAGACGATCGCCGTTATTGGTTCGGGACCTGCAGGTCTTGCAGCTGCACAGCAGTTAACGCGTGCAGGACACACTGTTGTTGTCTACGAACGCGCAGAGAAGATCGGCGGACTACTTCGTTACGGAATTCCAGAATTTAAAATGGAGAAGCACATTGTCGATCGTCGCCTTGCTCAGATGGAGCAAGAAGGAACTCGCTTCCGTGCTGGCGTCAACGTTGGTGTCGAGCTCACAGGTTCTGATCTTCGCTCTAAGTACGATGCAATTGTTCTTGCAGTTGGTGCAACCCAGTGGCGCGATCTGCCGATCCCAGGTCGCGAAAATAAAGGCATCTATCAAGCGATGGAATTTTTACCGTGGGGCAATAAGCAGGCGCTCGGTGAGGTTGAAGTTCCGCCAATCAACGTTGCAGGAAAGCACGTCATCATCCTTGGTGGCGGAGATACTGGCGCAGATTGCCTTGGTACATCTGTTCGCCAAGGCGCAGCATCGGTTACTCAACTAGAGATCATGCCTCGTCCAACAGAAGAGCGTCCATCTTCACAGCCATGGCCTACATACCCAATGATCTATCGCGTATCAAGTGCACATGAAGAGCTTGATAATCGAGTCTTCTCTGTCAGCACGCAAGAGTTTGTCGGCGATGGCAATGGAAACCTTAAGGCGCTCAAAATTGTCGAGACTAAATTCGAAAATGGAAAGTTTGAACCGGTTCCAGGCACAGAGAAAGAGATTCCTGCAGATTTTGTATTCCTTGCAATGGGATTTACTGGTCCAGAAAAGTCTGCTCTGATCGATCAACTCGAGGTTCAACTCGATGAACGCGGCAATATCAAGCGTGATGAGAATTTCCAAACAACGGAAGAGGGCATATTCGTTGCAGGAGATGCAGGTCGAGGTCAATCACTTATTGTCTGGGCAATTGCCGAAGGACGATCTGCTGCAGCTGCGGTAGATACATATCTTTCGGGGGAGACCCAGTTGCCAGCACCTATCGAACCCACAACGCGCCCGTTGATGGTCTAACTTCTAAGTAACTACATAAGACAGATAAGGTAACGATATGCGCCGCGC